>DATGKC010000368.1:0-2265 GCA_035294845.1 Planctomycetaceae bacterium
CCCCCAACAACGAGATTTTCGGCCTGCCGGGGGGCCTCTTCCGCAATCGCGGCGGCCTGGCGTTCCAAGAGGTGACCGAAATCGCCGACGCCGCAGCGGCCCCGTTTTACAGCCACGGCGCCTCGGTGGGAGATTACAACAGCGATGGTTTTCCCGATTTGCTTGTCACCGGTTACGGCGGACTCGTTTTGTTTTGCAATCAGGGGGATGGCACGTTCTTCGAAACGGCCAAGGCCGCCGGGCTCACTGACACGCTTTGGAGCTCCAGCGCCGGTTGGGGCGATGTCAACGGCGACGGCGTGCTCGACCTGTACGTGGCCCATTACGTGAATTGGTCGTTTGCCAACAATCCCTCGTGCCGCTATGCCGACACGCAGCGCGATGTCTGTTCCCCCAGAAAATTCGATGCATTGCCGCACACGCTCTATTTCGGGGAGGGGGACGGAACGTTTCGCGATGTCTCCGGCGAGGCGGGGCTCGAACCCGACGGCCCCACGGGCAAGGGGCTGGGTGTGGTGTTGGCCGACCTCGATCTCGACGGCAAACTCGATATTTTCGCTGCCAACGACACGACGGCGAACTTTCTCTATCACAATCTGGGAAACGGGAAACTGGAAGACGTGGCTGGAGTCAGCGGCACGGCCGTCTCGGAGATGGCCATTCCCAACGGCAGCATGGGGGTCGATGTGGGTGACCCCAATCTCGACGGGTTGCCCGATCTATGGGTGGCCGCCTTCGAACGCGAAACCATCGCTCTCTACCGCAACGAGGGGAGTTTCTTGTTTCGCCATGTCAGCCATGCCAGCGGCATTTCTGCGGTCGGCAGTCAATACGTCGGGTTTGGCACGCTGTTTCTCGATTTCGATCGCGATGGCGACGAAGACGTCGTCGTTTCCAACGGGCACGTGATTCGCTTCCCTCAAAGCTCTTCCGTGAGGCAACTCCCGCTGTTGTTCGAGAATCGAGGCCAGCGCTTCGTCAACGTTGCGCCTGCGGCCGGGCCTTATCTCGCGCAGCCGCACCTGGGGCGCGGCGTCGCCGGCGGCGACATCGACAATGACGGCGACATCGACCTCGTCTTCGCTCCGATCAACGAACCGGCGGCCATCGTGGCGAATGAATCGCCCAATGACAATCACTGGCTGCGGGTGCGGCTGATCGGGGTCCAGTCGCATCGCGACGCCGTCGGGGCGATCGTGACGCTTGTCACCTCCGCGGGAAAGCAGATTCGTCTGGTCAAAGGGGGTTGCAGCTATCTCTCACAAAACGAGCCGCACTGCTTTTTCGGCATCCCGAAAGCGGCGCAGATCGAAAGCCTGTCAATCCGCTGGCCCTCGGGAGTGACTCAGGAACTGACCGGGGTTAAGCTCGACAAATCGATCGTCGTGATCGAAAAGTAATCGGCTGGATGGCTGGTTGGACTATCGCGCGAGATGTGATCAATGTAGTCATCTCGCTCCGCCGAGATGAGTCTCGACGCGCCACCTGCATCATTCGCCACCAAGTCAGCCAGGGCGCAGGATTTCCCAGCGTCGTGCAGCTTGGCAGACCTGCGTTTCGCCTCGCCGGCGGCCACAAGACCCGCGCCAAACGGCGACGACGCACGCCGAGCCGTCAAGCCGTTTTGCGTTGGCTCTGCCGGTGCGTTACGATAAAACTTTAATCGTTGATTTTCTGCGATAGGAGCCAGGGAATGGAATTTCGTGTTCGCTTGCCGGCATGGGCGATGGGCCTATTTGTCTCCGGCGCCGTGCTCGGCAGTCATCTCGCGGCCGATGAGACGCCGTCGGACCGTCCGAAAGACGCGACACAGGCTGCTGCCCCAGACCGCTCCGCCGACGAAGCCGCGGCGTCGGTCGCCCAGCTCACCGATTCGGCCCGCAAATCGGTGGTCGTGATCACCGTCACCGGCCGCGACGGTCGTCAGCAGGGTTTGGGAAGCGGATTCGTCATTTCGCCGGACGGCCTGATTGCGACGAACATGCACGTCATCGGAGAAGCGCGGCCGATTTCGGTGCAAACGGCGGACGGCAAGAAATTCGAAGTCGTCGAAATCCACGCCTTCGATCGGCCTCTCGACCTGGCCCTGATTCGCATCGATGCCAAAGACCTTCCCCCCTTGCCGCTGGGCGAATCCGACAGTCTCAAACAGGGGCAGCCGGTGGTGGCGCTGGGGAATCCACACGGGCTGAAACATAGCGTCGTTACGGGAATCGTCTCGGGGACGCGCGAGATCGAAGGCCGGCAGATGATTCAGCTCGCCAT
>DATGKC010000369.1:0-6420 GCA_035294845.1 Planctomycetaceae bacterium
CGTTTTCGGGTGCGCTTCCAACTCCTTGAATTCGCTCAACGCCCTGAGGTCGGTTACGGGGGCGAAGGCGGCAACACGGGCCATGCGCGGTTCGGCGGCCGCAATCTGAAGCGCCATGAAGCCGCCGCGCGACGTGCCGCACGCGGCGATCCGCTTGGGATCGGAAAAGCCTTCGGCAATCAGGTAATCGAGCACCGACGAAACATCTTTCGCAAACGCGGCGACAAAACCATCGTCGTTCCGTAATCGGGCAGCCCAGCCCTGCAAACCCTGGGGCTCGCCCTCGCGCACATTCTGACCGTGACAGGGAAGATCGAGCGCGACGCACAGCACGCCTTCTTTGGCCAAGAGCCGCCCAACCTTGTTGTAATCGTCGCTCTGCAGCGTGGTGTTGAAATCGGTGGCGAAGACAAACAGCGTGGGCGCGGGGGCCGAAGGCTTGGCTCCCTTGACTCCAAATCGAACGCCGCCGGGCGTCTTGAGCGGGATGACCGATTCGCGTTCTGCCGAGAGTTCTGCGGGAGGGAGCTTCAGCTCGTGCGAGATCAACGCCGCGAGCGCCGCATCGCAAGCTTGCTGTCCCGGCGTCCCGCCCTGATTGGCGGCGACCAGAAACGCCAGGTTTCGTTCGGGTGCGATCGCCACGGTGGCGTACCACATCGTGTTGCTGCCCGAATGAGTGAGAACCCGCCCGTTTGCCCACGGACGCTGCACCATCCCCCATCCCAGGGCGTATTCCGTTCCGGCAGCCGGCGTCTGAAGCGCTTGGAACGATTCCGATGAAATCAATCCGCTCTTGCCGCGCGCCCCCTGCAAATGCGCCGCCGCGAATTGGGCCCAATCCCGCAACGAGCAATGCACTGTTCCCGCCGGTCCCAACACCGGCGGATTATCGAGCTGTAAGGGAAAGGCCTTTCCCGACATCGAAACATGTCCCCACGGTTGATCGACGGTCCCTTTTGCGCCGGGAAAGCCAAATCCGGCCGATCGCATCTGGAGCGGCTCAAAGAGCCCCACCGTCATCAGTTCTTCCCACGACATGCCGGTCGCGTGTTCGGCCATGTGCCCGGCGATAATGTAACCGATGTTCGAATACACGAACTTCGTCCCCGGGGGATGACTGGGAGCCTTGGCGAGCGCCTTTTTCAACAGCATTTCGCGCTGCTCGGCGATCGTCCCGCTCCCCAAATCCCCGAATGGAAAAAAGTCCTTGATTCCGGCGCGGTGAGAAAGCAATTGCTCGAGGGTGACGCCCAAGAAATCAGCATGCAGCTCCGACTTGAGGTGCGCGAAGACCTCGCCGACGGTCGACTTCCACGAAAGTTTCCCCTCTTCGACCAGCATGGCGATGCGCGTGGCGGTCATCGCCTTGGTGTCGGAGCCGATGTGCACCTTGTCGTTGACGGTAAAAAGCTCCGGCGAACCCGCCTTGCGAATCCCCACCGCGCCGGCAACTGCCAGAGCGTCGCCATTGACGATTCCAGCAACCAGCCCCGGCACCTGGTGCTTTTCCCGGATCGGCGCGAGCAGCGCCTCGATGTCCTTGTCCGACGCGATGGAAGAACCTGACGCCGCTGCGGGCGGCGCCGAATCGTCGGCCGGCGACAGCGCGGCGATCAATAGGATCCACGGCATCCACGCCAACGCGAGTGCGAGTTTATGCATATTTTTGGGATTTGCTGTTCGTATCCACACGGCGGTTCCAATGCTGATTGGCAAACGCGACTTCTTTCGCTGCTTCCGGAGCGAATTCATGATATCCTCCAAAAAACGCACGGCCAACCAATCGGGTTGCGGGAGATCGACATGCACGCCATGATGCTCGCCGACAATGCACCGATCGAAACTTCACCCCCTGGTATGGCCTGAGGCGAACCTCGCCCTGCAGCAATTGAAAGCCGACCAAATCGACGGCACGGGCGTGCTCGTCGTATCGGATGAATGACTTCGCAGCAACTCTCGCGCATTGGACGGCGCTCTTTCGTTCGAGTAAGTTAGGCGTGGAGGATTAAATGAACGCTCTCGAATTTGCGCGGCGACTGGTCAGTTTCGATTCGGTCAGCCGTCGATCGAATGTGGCCGTCACCGATTTCGCCCAGCAAATCCTGGAAGAACTGGGTTTTGAAACCGAGCGGCTTCAGTACGCTGACGCACAGGGAGTGTCAAAAGCGTGCGTTGTCGCCAAGAAAGGACCCGGCTCCGGGGGCCTGGCCTATTTTGGTCACACCGACGTCGTTCCCGCCGACCCGTGGCTTTTTCGCGAACACGGCCCGTTCGAGCCGACTGTCAAAGACGGCCGATTATACGGCCGCGGCAGTTGCGACATGAAAGGGTCGATCGCCTGCATGTGGGCGGCGGCGGCGAAATTTTCGGCCGATCGGCTCAAGCGGCCGATTTACGTGACTTGTACCGCCGACGAAGAAATCGGCTACGGCGGGGCCCAGGAAGTTGCCCGAAAATCGCGGCTGTATCGCGAGATGGTCGCGGGCGATAGCCACGGCATCGTCGGCGAACCGACGCGTCTGGAGGTGGTTTACGCTCATAAGGGGACGTATGGCTTCACCGCCGTCTCCCACGGCCGGGCGGCACATTCGAGCACAAACCAGGGGATCAATGCCAATCTGGCGATGATCCCGTTTCTGGCGGAAATGAAGGCGATCCATGACGAGCTCCAGCGCGATCCCGCGTGGCAAAATGCGGAGTTCGATCCCCCCGGGGTGAGTTGGAACATCGGGATCAACGATCACACCGCGGCGGTGAATATTACGCCGCCCCAAAGCATTTGTACGGTTTACTTTCGTCCCATGCCGGGGCAGGATGCCGAAACGCTCATCGCGCGGGCCCGTGCCGCGGCAGAGCGATGCGGCGTCGAATTCCAGCGCGGCCACAGCGGGCGGCCGCTGTATGTCGACCCGGCGTCGCCCTTCGTGCAATCAGTGCTTCGCCTGGCAGGCAAAGACCGGCCGCGAACCGTCGCCTATGGAACGGATGGAGCGATGCTGGGAGATCTCAAGAATATTCTTGTGCTCGGCCCAGGGGACATTGCCCAGGCCCACACGCACGACGAATGGATCGACCTGGCCCAACTCGATTTGGGCACAAGCCTGTACTCGCGGTTGATCGAGCACTTTTGCTGCTGAAAGCGACAAGCCCACGGGCAGCGGCCCGTGGGCTTGTACGCCGGATGACGCACGACAGCGGTGCGCGGCTATTCCGGCAATTTGTTGAGCAATTGGCTGGTCGATGTCTGCTCGGTTTCGCTATCGACGGGAATCGTCGTTCCGCCGACCTCGACCGTCAATTGGCCCGACATCGAGACCGACCGCTTCGACGAAACGACTCGGCCTGCCGCCGGGTCAAACTGCACAGTCCCCGATGAATTGGTCGTCGACATCGTTCCCGAGATTTTCATTCCACCCGCGTCGAGGTTCAATTCGATCGTCATGTTGGCGGTGATGCCAATGCGCACCGTTTTTCGATCTCGCACCTTGTCGTTGCCTTCATAGACGCAGGTCACTTTGCCTTTGGCCTTTCCCAATGAGGCAAGTTCGATTTCGACGGGCGTTTCCCATTGATCGCCGGGCTTCACCGGTTTGTCGCCGAAAACGACGTAGGAATCCTGCTCAGTGTATTTTGCCCCCTCGTTCCCGCCGCCCCCGGCGACGCTGATCCCGAACGGGTTGTTTGCGACGAGATCGGCGATGAGCTCGGCAAAGCCTTTAACCTCGACCACCTCGCCCCGAGGACTGACAGTCATTTGGTATTCAGAGCCGGTCAACCGTTCGAGAATGGGCGTCACAAAGCCTCCCACGGCGCTGGTCGTATCGCGCTCGGTTGATTTGGAATCGAACTCGTACTTGCCGTTGGGGCTGTCCATGGTCACTTTTCGCCGCTCGGCCTTTGTTTTCAGAATCGCGTTGCCCTTGGCGTCGACATCGTCCACCTTGCTCAAATTGACGGCTTCCTGGATTGTCGAGCTCTCGACCTTATTTCCCATCACCGTTTGCGTCGATTTCTGCTCTTGCACCGTCTTGTAGATCAGCGAATCTCCCTTTGCCAGCTTGTAACGCAATAAAACCGGCTCGTCGGCCGATGCGAGCCCCGATAACGCAAACAGAGCGGTAATTGTGGCTAACCCCAGACGGCGCAGCGACATGAGAAAGTCTCCTGGTGCGAATAACTCGAGCGGGAAATGTGAACGCCACCAACGTCGATTTGCGGCCTTTTTGTTGGGATGCCGAGCGGATTCATCCGGCCTTTCGCCTCTCGCTCAGATAACGTGCGCGCAACGGATCGGGATCAAAAGAAACGCGCAGGCGCCAAGAGATACCCCGCAAACCGATCATTCGGTTTCAATAAATCACCGCGGCGAGCGTCGCTTCGACTGCCGATTGAATGCTGCCGGATCGAACGGATCGCCCTTTTCGGGCGGCATCGGCGGTTGCGGCCTTTTGACTGGGGGGAACGCGGAGGAAGATGCCGGTGAAGCGGCCAAACCGTCGAGTGGCTCTGATTTCGAACCATGCGCCGATTCGCCGCCGTCATCGTCGCCTGAGGTCTGGATCACGCGTCCGCTTTGTCGAGGATCGAGGCCGCGGCGCTTCTCGCGTTCGAGCTCTTCGCCGGCCACCTCGGCGACCCAGCGTTGAAGCTCTGCCAATTGCTCATCGCCTCGCGGTCCCGAAAAGACAGGCCGCCCGCGCCGGCCGTGGTTCCCGCGAGGATTTGTCAGAATTGGGCTCAGACGCGGTTTGTGAAGGTTGATCTGCTGAAGCACTTCGGCGAGGTTTCGTTCGGCAGAGCGGCGATTGGCGTCCTTCCCGGGAGTGACCTTATAAAGCCGAAATTCACTCTTTGACTCGCGTCCATGACATCCGGCGGAAGTGCAGTTATTCACCAGCAACGGTTGAATGCGTCGCGTGAACCGCAACGCGCTTTCTCGCGAGAGGCCGCCCAGCGATACCGCGTCACCGGTCGGCGCAGCGGCCTTTCGTGCGGCCCGCAGCGGGTCTGCCCGCAACTGGCGAGCGGCAGGTTTGTCTTTCGATTGAATCGTCTCCTCCGCATTTCGCAGCAGCCGTTTGACGTCTTCGCGGTCCGGCTCGAGCGCCAACGCATCCTGGAGCTCGTGGCGCGCCTCTATGTCGAGATGATTCGTCAAACACCACCTCGCCAAAATGATGTGCGCGTTGGCGTCATGCTGAGCTTGTGCGCTTTCATGGAGCTTGGCGTAAGCTTCGGACAGGTTCGCGCAGCGCAGCTTGACGAGGTCTTCGGGGACGGCCCATTTTCCATTGGGACCCTGAACTTCGTAGATGCTGCCCGATCGCACGATTTTCCCGGTGACGATGGTCCCCGTGCGCATCACCAGCACGCCCTCGGTTGCTGTTTGCGCTTCCTCGGGTTCCGTCGTGCTTTCGGAGAGAGCCATGCCAGGCATTGCAAGCAAAATGACCGCCGCGGGCCATGCGCGGCCGGCCAGCAGCACGGCACTTCGCAACCACGAGCACAGACCGAACATCATGCGGCCTTGGGAAGACGCCCGAAATGAAAATGGACGAGAGGGAGTAGGGGGCGGGAACTTAATCGCGGATGACTTTGAGGTCAAGATCGCTCGGAAAACCGACCCAACGGGGATGCTGATCGCTTGCAGATACATGAATATACTTGACGTGAATAACGGCCAGGAAAATTTTTTCGCGGCTGACCGTGCGTGGATCTCGGAAATGCCTTTCAGGATAAAGGATTGCGACGTGCTAAATCACAAGCGAATTCCAAAACAAAAAACCACGATTGGGTGTTCGCGAAGGCCCAAGTTCTTCACAAACCTCTCAAATCCAAGAACTTGCGTCACCCCTCTTTTATTCACCGGCGACGGCGCCGTTATTCATTCTCAGGTATTGATATGAGCACATATTGTTCCATTGGTGGCGGGCGTCGGCGGTGCTCGAAGCCCAAGATAGGAAACTGTGCCACGTTTGGTTACGGCGTTCGGTCGCGATGAGAGAAATCCTGCGGTCTTTTTCGCGACACGGGTTGGCTGAGCAGTCGCGGATGATCCCTATTCGCATTTCAGGCTTACCGCGTCGCCGTATTCATCGACCGCCAGACTTGGGCGGCCGAAGGGGCGGGGACGAACAGCGATGGGCCGCGAGAGGCCGTGCGGCTGGCGGACGGTCGATCGAGCGAGGCGCCGCGCGGCAGAATCGGCGTCGCCGGAGTGTCGGCGTACCTCGCGTCAGGAACCAGCCCCGTTGAAGTTGACGCCGCAGACGTGTAGGGCAGATCGTACCTGCTTGCAATAGAGGGAATCGACGCGATCGGTGCCGTAGCGATGACCGGATATGCTCCGGAAACAATCGGGCTTCCGGTGTAAACTGAAGGCCACGCCGCAACATAGCCAGTTGTCGAAGCATACGT
>DATGKC010000370.1:0-3845 GCA_035294845.1 Planctomycetaceae bacterium
GCGCGCGTCATGGTCAACCGCATCTGGCAGTATCACTTCGGCCAGGGAATCGTGAGGACGGCGAACAATTTCGGGCGCAATGGCACAGGCCCCACGCACTCGGAGCTGCTCGATTGGCTGGCGGCGACGTTGATCGAGAACAACTGGTCGATCAAGTCGATGCACCGGCTGATTCTGGCTTCGGCCACGTATCGGCAGGCGACGAATTCAGCGCCCGGCGAGGCGGCCCGAACCGATCCGCAGAACCGGCTGCTGTGGCGAATGAACCGCCGCCGGCTGGAAGGCGAGGCGATTCGCGACAGCATCCTGGCCGTCAGCGGCCGCCTGAACCCCGAAATGGGGGGACCGGGCATCTATCCGCCGCTTCCAGACGGGATGGAAGAGCGGACATATTACAAGCACTCGCGATTCTGGGAGCCCACCGACGGTCCCGAATCCCGGCGGCGCTCGGTCTATATTTTCAACCGGCGGCAGCTTGATTTTCCGCTGCTGGCGGCGCTCGATGCGCCCGTCTTCAGCAGCCCCAACGAACAACGGGCCGTTTCCACGACGCCGCTGCAAGCCTTGCTCCTGCTCAATGGGAATCTGGTGAATGAAGAAGCGCTGCACATGGCGCGGCGGGTTGCGGAGTCTGCCGGCTCCGATCGGGCCGCACAAATTCGCGAAGCCTATGAGCTGGCGCTGACGCGGCCGCCGAATGAAGACGAGCTGCACGCGGCCCTCGAATTTCTCGCGGCCGAGCCGGCCGGCGACGGATTGGCCGGATTGTGCCGCGTGCTGTTCAACTTGAACGAGTTTGTGTATGTCGATTGACGCGATTGACAGAGAGAAGCGGCCCTTGATGCCACGACGCGACGTGCTGCGCCGCTCGCTGAACGGCATCGGCGCGCTGGCATTGGCGTCGATGCTGGCCGATGAAGCGCGGCCGGCCGCGCCGCCGGGCGCCGACGCCAACCCGCTTTCTCCAAAAAAGCCGCACTTTCCGCCGGCGGCCAAGCGCTGCATTTTCTTATTCATGTCGGGGGGCGTGAGCCAGGTCGATACGTTCGAGCACAAGCCGGCCCTCACGAAGTTCGCGGACAAGACCGTGCCGGCGCTCCCGCACCTGAAGGGCGAAATTGCGGCCAATCTCACGAAGAACGCCATCGCCATGCCCGAGATGTTCCCCTTCGCCCCGTTCGGCGAATCGGGGCGCAAGGTGTCGAGCCTGTTCGAGCGTCTGGGGCCGCTCGTCGATCGATTAGCCTTCGTCCACGGAATCATCGGCGAGAGCAATAATCACGGGCCGGCGACATTGCAAATCCACACCGGCTCGGAATTGCAAGGGAGTCCGTCGGTCGGCTCGTGGCTGACTTACGGCCTGGGGAGCGAGAGCCACGAGCTGCCCGGATACGTCGTGATCTGCGACCCGCGCGGCGAACCGACGAACGGAAACGGCTGCTGGTCGGCCGGGTTTCTGCCGGCGAGCTTTCAGGGAACGCCGCTCAATTCCAAAGGCCCGCCGATCGTCGATCTCGATTTTCCCGCCGGCATGAGTCCCGCGCGTGCGCGGCGCGAGCTCGATTTGATCCGGCGGCTCAATGAGCGCCACGCCGCCCTGCGCTCCGAACATCAAGAGCTCGAAGCTCGAATTGCGGCCTACGAGCTGGCCTATCGCATGCAAATGGCCGCGCCGGAAGCCATCGACATCTCGCAAGAGACTGAGCACATTCAGAAGTTATACGGCCTCGATCGACCGCAGACGCAGGGCTTCGGCCGGCAGTGCCTGTTGGCTCGGCGACTGGCCGAGCGCGGCGTGCGGTTTACACTCCTTGTACACGGCGTGACCAACAGCGGCGAAATGGGCTGGGACCACCACGGGGCGATCAAGCCGAACATCAAGAAGGCGATCGGCGAAGTCGACCTGCCGATTGCGGGGCTGCTCACCGATCTCGACCAGCGCGGGCTGCTGGATGACACGCTGGTGGTCTTCACGTCGGAAATGGGGCGGACGCCGTTCCGGCAGCTCGGCACTCCGGCCGATCTCGACAAGGCAGGCCGCGATCACAATCAGTACGGCCTTTGCAGTTGGCTGGCCGGGGCTGGTGTCAAAGCCGGGGCCGACGCCGGCGCGACCGACGACTTCGGCGTGCGCGGCGTGGGCGAAGACATTTTAATGCGCGACTTGCACGCCACGATTCTGTATTTGATCGGATTGGAGGACAGCACGCTCACCTATCTTCACGAGGGGCGATTCAAGCGGCTGACCGATCTGGGCGGTCGCGTGCTGGACGACGTTGTGGCATAGAGCAGGCGACGCGTTTTTGCGGCTGGACGACAACAAGATGGATTGGAGCCCCATGAAAATCGGAATTTGCGGGCGAGCAACGTTGGCCCTGATGCTGATCGGCGTGAACGTCGCGTGGCAGGTGCGCGCCGACGATGCTCCCGAGGCGGTCGGCGCCGAGGAAGCCAAAAAGAAGCTCAACGACCTGATCGAGAAATCGGTCGATTGGTACGACGTGCTGCCCGATGCGAGTGCCAAGTCGCCGCTTCGAGCCGAGCGAGTGATGCGCTGGCGGAATGTCCCCCGCGAGCAGCCCGGGGAACCGATGATTGAGGCGATTATGGTCGTCTGGGTGCATAATGGCCGGCCGGAAGCCATGGCCAGCATTTATCCGTGGGACGGCTTTCTGCACCATGAGTTCGGTTCGCTGTCCCGGGCGAACAAGCTGGTGGTTCGCAATCACGAAGCAATCGTTTGGGCGCCTGGCGCCGCCGGTGTCGAGTTCAAAAACGTCCCCGACGCCCCCGCGCCGGCGGCAATGCCCGCGGCCAGACTGCGTCAGATGAAGGCGATTGGCGAACGGTTCAAGGGAACCATGACCGGCTGGAAAGGAGACGACTCAGACCGCGAAGAATTAAGGCTGCTTCCCCGGTTCCTCTTTCGCTATGATATCGAGGGCGCGCGCGGTTCGAATCCGAATCTGGTCGACGGCGCCATGTTCGCGTTTGTCTTGGGAACCGACCCGGAAATCGTGCTATTGCTGGAAGCGGTTGGCCCGAAAGATGAGGCTGTCTGGCAATTCGCTTTGGCACGGGCCACCTCAGGAGGCCTAGAAGTGCGGCTGGACGGTAAGGTCGTGTGGACAGCCGCCAAGTTCCCTCCGTTGGACGGGCTGACGAGTCCACAGCGTACGCTGCGCCGGCCGCTGGTGGAGTGAGTCGAGTTGCCGTCCGCGAGCACGGTCGGAGAATTCGCGAAACCTTCGCGGCCAAGGCGGGTTTACTGTGAAGTCGCAACTTTGATGCAAACGAGCGAGCATTGCCTGGGCGCATGGCATTTGCCACCACGACATTCGCGGCTTTTTTCGGAACGTCAACCTAAAAAGGAGCGGGCCATGTTGAGCCGTACGCGAGTCGTCTCAGTAGCGATTATCATCGCGGTCTTCGTCTCCGGAGATCTGCTGTATGCCCAGCGAAGTCGCGGAGGTCGAAGCGGACCGGGCGGATTCGGCATGGGGCCGGGAGGCCCCCCGGGGATGGGGGGCGCGGTGATGCTGGCCGGCAATCCTGCGGTCCAAAAAGAGATTGACCTCGATCGCGATGGCGCCGAAAAGGTCGGAAAGCTCACCGAGTCGTATATGCAGGAGGCGCAATCGGAGTGGGAGAAGGCCGGCTTTGGCCGCGATACGTTTTCACAACTTGGGTCGCTTACGCCAGACGAGCGGGCCGCCAAACAGCGAGAAATCGCTGAGAAGAGCGGGGCGATCATGACCCGGCTGCAGGAAAAGTTCGTTCCCCAGTTGAAGGAGACGCTCTCGCCGAGCCAGTACGAGCGACTTCAGCAGATTCACTGGCAAGCC
>DATGKC010000371.1:0-12698 GCA_035294845.1 Planctomycetaceae bacterium
GATTTTCATCTTGATGGTGGCGCGCCAGAATTTCGGCAATGGCGACGGCTCGGACATTCGCGCCGAATTCCAAAGGCTGGCCGTCGAGGCGATTCGGGACTAAGGCGCGCGCTCACGGTGTCTCGGCTTGGCGGGCCAACCACTGCACGATCGTCCTGGTCACCAACTCCGGGGCGTCGCGGTGCACGAAGTGGCCGGCCTTGGGAACCGTGACGAGGGTAAAGTCCTTCTCGACCCACTTCCATGTGTCATTGAGCGCTCCGGGCAATAGGTATTGGTCGCCCAGGCCGTGGATCATCAGCACCGGGCACTTGACCGGAGGAAATTCCTGATCGTCTTTGTACGGCTCCTTGGGATAATTGGCTTTGTAGTAGTTCAGCATGCCATCCATTGACGATCGGCCAAGCGCTTCCAGATAGACTTTGCGCTCCTCCGCATCCTTAATCCAGAAAACGAGAAACTCGGGCCGCATGGCAGCAGCCGCGCCGGGCTGTTGAAACGTTCGCGCGTACTGGCTGTTTTTCTGCTGCTGGGGATTATTCGCCAGTTCGCGCATGAGCGCTTTGGGATGCGGCAGATTCAGGACGACGAGCCGCTCGGTCCGGGCCGGATATTGCATCGCAAAGGCCCAGGCGATTGCGCCGCCCCAGTCGTGGCCGATGATGGTCGCTTTTTCCTGCTTGAAGTGGTCAATGACGGCCGCCACGTCCCCCACGAGCTTCGCCATCGCGTAGTTATCGACCCCCTCGGGCTGGTCGCTCTTGTTGTAGCCGCGAAGGTCGATGGCCACGACGCGAAAGCTCTTCGCCAGCGCCGGCATCTGCTCGCGCCAGGTGTACGAGAAATCGGGGAAACCGTGGAGCAGGACGACAAGCGGTCCCTCGCCCGCGGCGATAAAGTGCAGTTTCACTCCCTGAGAATCGACGAAACCCTCGTCGCGCGACTCGTCGGCGCGTGCCGCAACACCAGCCAGCAAAACCGCCGCCGATACGAAAACGCAACCGTGCATGATGGATTCTCCGGAAGTGGGGGGCATAGAACGAGCAACACTTTATAGCTTGCGTGGACCATTGTGAACCGCAACACGAATCACCGGGCGCGGCCGTTCGGCCGCGGCGGACAACCAACGAGGTTAGACCAAAGAAATGGCGGCGCGTTTCGCGGTGAAGCCGAAGGCCACAGCCAAAAAATTCTGAGAAAACCACGAAACACCCAGCGCGGCCGTCAGCCGCAACCAAGCAATGAAAAAGACAAATGACCGCGGATTTCGCGGATACGCGCGGATGTGCGAATTGACCCTCGTCGTGTTTATCCGCGCGTATCCGCGAAATCCGCGGTTCTTCGTTCGATTCACCGCCTTAAAAATCTTCGCGGCACACAAAGAAACAAACTTTTAGTAGGTAGTACGAACCACACGAAAGAGATTTCCGTTCGTGCGTTTCAAAACGTTGAACCACGAAAGGAGATAAAATGTTCGCTGCGCGCGAAAAAACAAACTTTGAATCGTAAAAATCACACGAAAAAAGATTCAAGAGCAAGACGAACCTGTTCCCAGATTGAGTCTGCCGCCCATTGCTCTCAGCCCCAATTGGCGACTTTCGTGTATTTGGTGTGTTTCGTGGTGCCATCCGTGATCTCCGTGAAATCCGTGGTTCAAAAAATCGACAGGAAAATTGAAGACAAGAAGATTTGAAACACAGAGGCGCAGAGGGCACAGAGAATTCGACACGGCGACGCCCGTTGATTTACGGTGACGCCGCGCGGGCGTAGACTGGCGACTATTCGGCTGCGACGAACCGGTCCAGCCGTCGCATCGAACTTGCACGATGATGGGGAAGCCCATGTCCATGCTGCCGCTCAACGAAACGCCATTGATCCGCCTTGGCAATCTCTTTCCCCAAAAAGCGGTTTATGCCAAGTGCGAATTTCTCGCCCCCTCGGGCTGTTTCAAGATACGCGGGGCGGTGCACTTGCTCGAACGGTTGGCGCGGGAAGGCCGGCCGAAGATGATCGTTGTGCCGTCGATGGGAAACACGGCCCTCGGCGCGGCGGTCGGCGCCAAGGCGTTCGGATTCGGCATGGTCGGCGTCGTGCCGGAGACAATTTCGCCGGCCAAGGACGAAAAGCTCAATTCTTTGGGCGTCGAACTGGTCAAAATCTCCGGCGGCGGCAGCGAGCTGATTCGACGCGCCAGCGAGCTCGCCAGAGAGCGCGAAGGCTATTTCGTCCACCCCCATCTCGACCCGCTGTGGACTGACGGTTATCGCTCGATCGCATCCGAGGTTTTGCGACAGGTTCCCGCCGTGCGCTCGCTGGTGTTTCCGCTCGGCGGCGGGGGGCTGCTCATGGGTCTAAGCGAATACTTGCGAGAGTCCAAAGCGCCCGTTCGATTAGTCGCGTGCGAGCCGTACAATTACCCGAAATACGCGCGCTTCGAACACGCCCGCTCGGCCACAATCGCGGACGGGCTGATCCTGGAAACGCCCCATTTGCCAGTGCAAACGCTCATCGCCGAACAGCACGTCTCAGTTCCTCTGGTCCGGGAAACCGAAATTTGCGGGGCCCTGAGAGATCTGTTCGAGCTCCAGGGGCTCGTGGTTGAGCCCTCCAGCGCCATCACCGCGGCTTTCGTTAAGGCTCATGCCACCGAGTTCGAGGAGCCGATTTGCGTCATTTTGACCGGGGGAAATATCGGCCCCGAGGACCACGCGGGGCACATGGCGCGAGGGTGAATCGCGGAAGTTGCAATATGGCCAATGAAAATTGCGAATCGCAAATTGGAGGAGGCTGACGAGTGCCGCACAAGCGAGACGCTTATGCTACGTAGAGCAAGCGTCTCGCTTGCTCGTCGACGTGCCTCGCGCGATGCGCCAAGCCCAGACCAATTCTTAACATCTTGACGGGCAGGTTGCAAAACCTACGCCACGCGAGCAAGCGCCATTCATCATGGGAAGAGCCCACGGGCCAGTTTGGCTTCCGACACGCGCAAGATGCCTTCCACGAGCGCGGCGGTGCGCATGTCGAGGCTATCGCGCTTCGCGCGGACCATCGTGCGGCGATAAGCATCGGTCATGATCTTGTGCAGGCGACTGTTAATGTCGTCCAGCGACCACGTGTAATTCTGCGTATCCTGCACCCATTCGAAGTAAGAGACCGTCACTCCACCGGCATTCCCCAGAATATCCGGCAACACGAAGATTCCGCGGCGGTTCAGGATTTCATCGGCAGCGAGCGTGGTTGGCCCGTTGGCGCCCTCGGCGAGCAGCCGACAATTGAGCCGCGGCGCGTTCTCTGCCGTGATCTGGTTCTGCAGGGCGGCCGGCACGAGAATGTCGCAGGGAAGCTCGAGCATTTCGGCATTGGTCATCGCTTCGCCGCCAGTGAAACCTTGCAACGTCTTGTGCCGCTCGACGTGTTCGAGCAATGAGCTAACCGCCAGTCCCGCGGGATTCTGAATGGCCGTCGCCACGTCGCTGACCGCGATGATTTTGACTCCCAGCGCTTCAAGGAAGCGGGCGGTATTACTGCCTACGTTGCCGAAACCCTGAATGACGGCGGTCGATTTGTCGAGATCGATGCCCACCTGGCTGGCAGATTCTTGAATCAGATAGACCAGTCCGCGCCCGGTCGCCTCTTTTCTTCCGAGCGAGCCGCCCAGCACGACGGGCTTTCCGGTGACGACCGCGGGGACCGGATGGCCGACCTGCTGGCTGAACGTATCCATCATCCAGGCCATCACCTGTTCGTTCGTGCCCAGATCGGGGGCGGGAATGTCGCGGTCGGGACCGATCATGCCGCTGATCTCGGACGTATAGCGCCGCGTGAGTCGCTGCAGCTCGCGGCGCGAAAGACCGGTGGGGTCGATGCGCACGCCCCCTTTGGCCCCGCCGAAAGGCAGATGCATGAGCGCACACTTCCAGGTCATCCACATGGCGAGTGCCGAGACTTCGCCCAACGTCACGTCCTGGTGATAGCGGACGCCCCCCTTGGTCGGCCCCATGCTGAGCACGTGCTGGACACGGTATCCGAAAACGGTTTCGACCTCGGCATACTCGTCGCGGCGGAAGGGAAATGTGACGACCAGCGTCCGCTGCGGGAAGAGCAGCCGCTCGCGGATGTTGTCGTCCAGGTCGATGATTTGCGCCGCCTTTAGAAACTGCTGGTGCGCCAAGCGGAACATGGGCGAATTCCACTCGGCGTTTTCGGCGCGCGTCCGCTGGATCGCATAGCGAATCGAACGGCCGAGCGTGCTGCTGTCGACCTTGCCCTTGATCAGGTAGTCTTGGGCGCCCTCTTCGGCGGCCTTGGCCGCGCGGCTCACGTCGCGCAGGCCCGTCAGCACGACAATCGGCACGCGGGGCGCCTGATCGCGGACGCGAAAAAGCGTCGTCAATCCTTCGCTGTCGGGAAGCGAAAGATCGAGCAAGACAACATCGATTCCGCCTGCTGAGAGGCGCTCGAGGCCCTTGGCGAGCCTGTCGGCGTGGTCCAACTCGAACGTGGGGTCGCCGACCTCGCTCAGCATCTCTCGGATCAATCCGGCATCGGCAGGGCTGTCTTCGATCAGCAGGACATTATAGGGTTTCACGGCGCGCGGCGCCTCGCGTCCAGGAATTCACAGCAAGCGTGATGCGAACAGTACCTCTCGCCCCCGTCCACGGGGGGATCGAGGGGGGCGTCTAATTATTCGTCAGACATCAGTATTTGGGAAGAACCCGTGGGCGCTTATCGGGAAATTCCGGATTGAATTGAGATTCGGTTCGGCAAGAATGGAAATGTGGGGCACAAAGAATGCACGATCGAGCAAGTGACCTCATGACGACGAACAATGTATTGATGTACCATTGTCAGCATTGCGGGAAAGTGGTCCGCCAGGGTGCGAACGATTCGGCGCCATGTTGCTGTGGAAAGCCGATGCCGATCGCCGCTACCGAGACGGCGGAGGAAGCTCGCCATGAGCGGCCTGGGGAAAGCCGGGAACGCAGGATCCCGGCGGGGCGGCCCGAGTCAGCGGCGCGCAGTTCGTGATACGCGGCCCGCGGCGTGACCCAAGGTTGGCCGAAGAGATGGTTCGTGTTACGACGAGCCATTCAGCTCTTCGATCGCAATCTGCCGCAGCATCGAGTCGTCGATGATCGTTCCTTTGGGCGCATTTTTGATGCGCGCCAGCACAGCGGCGACTTGGTGAATGTCGGCTGCCAGGCCCAGGGCTTCGAGGCGATGTTCGACGGCGCGGCGACCCGAATGCCGGCCCAGCACCAGTTCGACTCCCTTGGCCCCCACCATGTCCGGGCGGAACGGCAGATACGTGTCGATGTGTTTGAGCAGCCCGTCTTGATGGATGCCGGCTTCAGTCGCGAAAATCGTGCGGCCGGAGATCGGTTTGTTGGCGGCCAGGCGGCAGCCGGTGAGCCTGGCCACGAGGTGGCTCAAGCCCACGAGTTTCGTCGTGTCGATCTTCGCTGCGCGGCCGTACTGGTCCTGGTGCAGGGCCAGCGCCATCGCCACTTCTTCAAGACAGGCATTGCCGGCCCGCTCTCCGATGCCATTGACCGTGCATTGCACGACATTGGCCCCTTCTTCAATCGAAGCCAGCGTGTTGGCCACGGCCAGTCCCAGGTCGTTGTGAAAGTGCACGGCCAGCAGCGCTCGGTTGAGATTCGGGACGCTGTCTTGAATGTGGCGGACGAAGGCGCGCGCTTTTTCAGGCGTGCAAATTCCCACCGTGTCGGGAAAGCCGATTGTCGTCGCGCCGGCGTCGATCGCTTCGCGGTACAACTGCGTCAAGTAGGCCAACTCCGTGCGGCTGGCGTCTTCGGGACTGAAGGCCACGATCTCGAATCGCTCGGCCGCATAGCTCACCGTATCGGCGATGATCGACAGAATCTCCGACTCCGTCTTCTGCAGCTTGTGCCGGCGGTGCAATGGGCTGGTTCCCACGAACAGGCTGACGCCGCGCTTGGCGGGGGGATTATCTTTGAGCGCCTCATAGGCGGCATCCACATCGCTCCGCACCGTCCGGCAAAGAGACGTGAGCACCGGCTTTCTCACCTGGCCGACCATTTGACGGATGGACTCGATCTCTCTGGGAGACGAGGCGGCAAATCCCGCGTCGAGCGAATGCACGCCCGCTTCCTCGAGGGCCAGGGCGATCTGCAATTTATCGTCGGGGTCGAGCGTGGCGCCGGGCATCTGTTCGCCGTCGCGAAGCGTCGTGTCGCTGAAGAGCACAGCCCCGGTGTGGCGGTGATGGCTGATGATGGCCTGCTTCACTGCACCCTTGAAGCGGCCCGTGAGTCGGGGAAAAAATCTGGCCAGAGACATGGACATTTTCGCTTATTGCGGTCCAAACAGCAGCGCGCGGCCCACGGCCACGACCCGGCCATCCGGTTGCCATGCTGCGGCCATCAGTCTACTGCGCCGGCTTGTTTCTTCGCCAGCTTCTCTGCGAGAAGCGTCTTCAAGTCGGCGACCGTGGCGCTGCGACTGAGCACTTTCCCTTCCGCGTCGACGATGAACATCGTCGGCAGCGAGATGATGCCGAAATCGCGCGCCGGGGCGCTTTCCAAACCGCCGGGTTCATGGATCTGCGGCCATTTGACGCCGTGCTGGGTGAGATAGGCCCCGACGGCCGTCTTGTCGGGATCGAGGTTGACCCCCACGATTTCGAAGCCCTGAGCGTGGTGGGCCTCATAGAGCGATTTGAGCTGCGGCAGGTCTTCCAGGCAGAGCTTGCTGTTGGTGTCCCAAAAGACGATGCAGGTGAGTTTTCCTCGCAATTGTTTGAGATCGGTTGTGCCGCCGTTGAGCGACGCGCCCGAGAGCGAAAGGGACTTGCCCTCCAGATCGAGTCGTTTGGTCGCGCCCGCAGCGCGCTGGCCGGCGGGGGTGGTGGCGAAGCTTTCGGCGACGCGCTGATACCACTTGCGGGCCTTGTCGAGTTTGCCGGCGAATTCGAGGGCCATCGCCAACTGCAAACCCGCATCGGGCGCGTCGTCGGCTTTGGGATGCTCGTCGAGAAAATCCTCAAGGCCGGCGAGCCAGCGTTCGTGAATTTTCTGACGCGCGTCGTTGTTCTCGGCCTCTTGCATCGCGACCGCGAACTCGGCGACCATCACCCGGTAACGCGCTAGAATCGCCAGCGGAGACTTGGGATTCGATTTCGCAATTTGCGCTTCCAGCCGCTTTAGCCGCGCGACGCCCGACGGTTCGGTTCCCGACTGCACAGCCGCGGCGATCGTATCGAGAAGCTGCCGAGTCCACTGCGCTTTTTCTTCATCGGTCTTGACCTCATTGATCAAGTTAACGAGCGTCCCCTCGATGTCCTTATGGTATTTCTCGAAGATAGGCCGCGCCGCGTTCGGCGACGGAGGATTTTCCATCAATTTCTGGAGCTTCTCGATCAGTTCCTGCACCTTCGGCGAGCTGCCGGAAGCTACAGCGGGGGCCGTTCCGGTCGCGACCAGCGGCTCGTTGAAAACCAGGCCGGGGGCCAGTTGCACGTTGTTGCTTTCCATGACAATGGGCAGGCCGGTGAGTTTCCAGATTCGACCGGTTTCGCGATCGCTTCCGGAGCTTGCAATCTGAATCAGTTCGCCCAGGTGAACGAGTCCGGGGCTGGCCGCATTGCCGTAATCGACGAGCGCCATGGCATTTTCATAGACGACCAGATCGCCGGCCGCCTTGATCGAGTCGGCGGGGACGACCGACGGCGGCGTGGCGTCGAACCGCAGCCACGTCGTGCGGGGAGTGATGATTTTCGAATTCGCGACCGCTTTCTTCAGCTTGGCGGCCGGGTCGGCGACCGAGTCGAGCAGTTTCGCCTCGAGTGGGCCCTTGATTCCCAGATGCTTGAGATCGTCTTTTGAAATCAGCAAAGGAGTGAGCAGAGACGCATCCTGATGGACGAGCGCCGCGACGGCGATGCGACTGACTTCCTCGGGAGATATCTGCTTCCAGACGTCGATTTTTCCATCGGCGTTCGTATCGAGCCCCCAGCGCGTGCCGCCGAAATTGAACCAGCGAAACTGGTCTTTCTTCCCCTTGGGCTTGGAAATGATGTCGCGGTAGACTTCGAGTCCATTTTTGTAAAAGCTGAACTGATCGACAAACCCGTCGTCGTCGTTGTCCATGAACCGGCGCAGTATCTGACCCGATGCATCGCTCACGAGCCAGCCGGTTGCTTTGCCCTCGGTGACGGGCGATATTTTGCATTGGCCGAAAGTCTTGGGATCGGGCTTGTCGTAATCGACGTCGCTTTGGGCCGGAACGATCCCCAGAGATTGCTTGACCGTCGGCGGTTCGTCGGCGCGGGACGCCGATACAACGATCACGAGGGCGGCCAAGGCCGCGAATGAGAACCAAAATTCCTTGACGCTCATGCCAGTCAACTCCGTTTGCTTGCCATCGCCTGATCCCGTCCCCGAACGATGGTCCGAATTTTACTACAAACGGCCAAAACACGTCATCAGCAAACGGCCCTCTCAATGCGGCGCGGGCACTTTTTGCATGATCTGCTCGAGAATCGCCCTGGAGCGGGCGCGCTGGGCGATCCGCATGGGGCCGCGGCAGATCGTCCGGTGAGCCAGCACGGGAACGATGAGGCGCTTGACGTCATCGGGGACGACATAGTCGCGGCCTTCGGTGTAGGCCAAGCCCTGCACGGCGCGAAAGAGCGTGATCGCCCCGCGCGTGCTCACCCCGAGCGCCAGATCATCGTGTTTTCGCGTGCTGCCGACGATCTCCAGCAGGTAATTGTTGATGGCGTCGTCAACGCGCACCTGATGCACTTCGGCTTGCAGCTCTTTGAGTTGGGCAACGCTCAAAATGGGCTTGAGCTTCTCAACCGGCTCGCCGTTGCGATGCGCCGCCAGAACCTGCCGCTCGACATCGCGTTCGGGATAGCCGATGTCGATGCACAGCATGAAGCGGTCCAATTGATTTTCGGGCAACGGATACGTCCCCTCGTATTCGAAAGGGTTCTGCGTCGCCAGGACGAAGAAGGGGGCTTCCAGTGGATACGTCTGGCCGTCGACGGAAACCTGGCCCTCATTCATGGCTTCCAAAAGGGCGCTCTGCGTTCGCGGGGTCGTGCGATTGATTTCGTCGGCGAGCAGGACGTTCGTGAAAATGGGACCTGAGCGGAACTCGAATTCCCCCCGGTTCGGAAAAAAAACGCTCGATCCCAGAATGTCGCTGGGAAGCAGATCGGGAGTGAATTGCAGGCGGCGAAACTTGCAATCCAGACAGCGGGCCAGGGCCTTGGCCAGCACCGTCTTGCCGACCCCCGGCGCATCTTCAATCAGAATGTGCCCCTCGGCCAAAAGTGCGACGACCGCCAGGCGTATCGGCTCGGGCTTCCCCAAAAGAACGGTGGCGATGTTCTGCTCGAGCGCTTTCACCAGCGCATGCGTTTGGCTTGCCACTCGATGCTCCGGCGAGAGGGATGGCGAATTCCAGGGGTTCAGTTCGAGGCTGAATCGAGGGTCGAGAATAGCCGAAAGAGAGGGGAAGATCAAAGATGCCGGCCGCAGAACGACTGGGCACGCCCTGCAATCTCGATGGTCGGCGGTCGGCGGACACGCCGCACTCCAGCCGCAGCGAGAGGTGGGCTGAACCCCGCCGCGAAATGGGTGGGGTGTCCGCCGACGGCCGATCGTCGCAACCCGGGTGAAGCGTTGTCCGTCGCTTATCCTCGCGGAGCCGTACGGGATCGCGCATCGCACCATTCGATAAGAAACCCGGGGGCCGACCGGTGTACGATCACGCGCATGATGAATGCCGGCAGCCCCCGGGGATAAACACCGGAATTAACACGCGAGTCAATTCCACCGCATGGATTCATAGTTGGCCCGCGAATTGAGATGCGTCGGTTAGTTGGTCTTACCCGCCGTGGCAACGGCCGCCAGTGTGTGTCGCGGGGGGAGGAGCGGCGCCCCCGGCTCCTGCAGCGCTGTCCTCCTTGCCATTCGCGAAGACCGATCCCCCGGCGCCGCCGTTGGGAATGCTCTGGCCCCATGAGGCCTCGGCGCGTGAGAACCACTGGCTCAGTTCCAGAAAACCGCGCATCGTCGGCCAGGTCAGGACGATCGCCAGCGCAATGGTCAAGGCGATCGCAAACGTCTTCAAGTACCCGACCAGCGCCGATTGGGCGGAGTCGCTGGCCAGGTCGAGCGCTGTCGCCGATATCGTTCCCGTTGCCGCGCCTTTCGCGGAATACGACACGGCGGCCTTGACCGTCGACTGGACCAGCAGCGGCGAGATTGAAGCGGAAGCCGCCTTCTGGAGCAGCAAGATCGCCAGCAAGCCCGCCGAAAGGGTCAGGCCGCGACGATTGAGCCGCTTGCGCAAAAGCTCGCGACCCCGAGCGAGCCGCTCGGACATCGACCCGGGCGGCCAGCCCAATTGCGCTGCGGCCTCGGCATTTGTTTGTCCCCGAAGATAACACAAGACCAGGGGGGCTCGATATTTTTCCGGAAGCTGGCTCAATTCTTCGTCGAGAACCGCCTTAAGTTCGGCCCATTCCAGGTCGAGAAATTGCTCTTGCGTAGGCATCTTTCCGGCCCGCCTTTCCCGAATCTCCTTCCTGATGGCCCTGATCCGCGCTTTTCGTGCGATGCGAAAGGCGACGCCATACAGCCAGTTCGCCAGCAGCTCCGGCCTGCGAACCGAGGCCGACTTTCGCACCAACACCAAAAACACGGCTTGAAAAGCGTCTTCCGCCTCGTGTGCGTCCCCCAGAATGCGACGACAAACGCCCTGAACCATCGGACCGTGTCGCTGCACAAGAGCCTCGAACGCGCTCTCGTCCCGCGCCAAGGCGAACCGTTTCAAAAGGTCGGAGTCCGACGGCTCATTGCCGCTGTGCGGGCCCGGCAAATCACTGTTTGCAAGAGCCGCGAATACCGCACGTCGCATCATCGAAATTCCTTGCTGAAACTTTTGCGCTCCAAATGAGATACTTCCCATTATCCGGTCAGTGAATGGGAAATTCTTGTTCCGAGCGCCTGATTCTCAAGAAAATCTGGCTGGGACGACCCAAACTCTTGTCAACGCGGGTTTTGGGTCGCGGGACAATCATTAGAAAAACCCGCGCCCAAACGCGGAAAACCCAACGCGGCGATTAGCTGGTGCAGCCTGGGGAAGTCAACCAGTAACGCGGTCGGTTGGTTTTCAGGGTTCGCCTTCAATGATCGTGCCGTCCGGCATCCTATCAAAGCCGGAGATTTCACGGCCATCTGACGCGTAGAACTTTCTGAAGTCCTCAGTTCGACTGCCGTTCTCGTCAAACACGCGCACGGAGACAAAGCGAATTCCTTGGTGCTGGCGAACTTGCTCGGAATTCAGAAGAATGCTCCCGGCGTTCCGGTAGCTGCCAAGCGGGACGATGTCTTCCGCAACTTGCTCTGATGTCGCGTCGAATCCGCAAATAACGGCTACTTCTCGATGCGACCGCCCCATTTTGTCAGACCCAATCTGTACTCCTACCCTGTAGAATCTTTGCGTGCCGCGAAGATTTTTAAGGCGGTGAATGGAATGAAGAACCGCGGATTTCGCGGATAAGCGCGGATAAGCACCACGAGGGTCAATTTGTACATCCGCGCATATCCGCGAAATCCGCGGTCATTTGTCTGTTTGATCGCTTTGGTTGCGGCCTTCCGCCGCACTGGGTTATTGCCGGTTCGCTGACTCAACAGCCGCGCTGTCAAAGCAGATCCCAGACCGGCTCGCCGGCTGAGAGCACATACGGGCGGGCTTGGGCGTCTCGCAGCTCCAGACGAGGGTCGATTCCCAATAAGTGGTACATTGTCGCCGACAGGTCTTGCGGAGTCACCGGGCTGGAGGCAGGATAGGCCGCCAGGCGGTCGGACGACCCGTGCACCGCGCCCCCCGGCACTCCCGCCCCGGCCAAAAGCACCGTGTTGCAGGGGGCCCAATGATCGCGGCCGGCCGCGGCGTTGATCTGCGGCGTGCAGCCGAATTCGCCCAGGCAAACGACCAAAGTCTCGGCCAGCAAGTCGCGCGTCGCCAGGTCGTCGAGCAAGGCTGAAAAACCCCGGTCGAAGTTCGGGCAAAGTTTGGTCTTCAGATCCGCGAAATTATTCTTGTGGGTGTCCCAAA
The DNA here is from genome assembly GCA_035294845.1 of Planctomycetaceae bacterium. GTDB lineage: Bacteria > Planctomycetota > Planctomycetia > Planctomycetales > Planctomycetaceae > JACQFH01. The sequence continues at coordinate 12,121 of DATGKC010000371.1, forward strand.
AAGCGTCGTCGCGTTCCCAATTCACCGTGACGAGCGACACTCCGCGCTCGACCAGACGCCGCGCCAATAGACACCCTTGCCCGAACGGGGTCTGGCCGTAAGATGAGCGCACGCTTTCAGGCTCTTCGGTCAGAGCGAAAGCGCCGCGCACGGCGGGCGAGGTCAGGACTTCAAAAGCCCGAGCGTATTCTCCCTCGACACCGCGAACTGTCCTATCGGCATGGATCAAAGCGGACTGCCGCTCGACCGAATCGAGCAATTGGCGCCTGGCGACGAGCCTCTCGCGGTTGTCGACGGCTGGAAGCGGTTGAAAATTCGAGACGTGCGCGTTCTGCGGAACGAACAGCGGATCGTGTGCGGTTCCCAAAAAGCCGGCGAAAAAACCCGGGAAAATGTGATTGTTCGCCGAGACCTGATTGGCCGGCGCATTGAGACTCACGGCCGCCGGCAGACCTGTTTGCCGTGCAGTCAGCGCGTCACGTTTGGGCGCGCGGCTCTGATGCGCCTCGGCGTAATTCATGACGGCGCCAAAACACGGAAAGTCGTCAGGAGCGTTTTGCGGGTTAGTGGCCGGCCGC
>DATGKC010000372.1:0-2402 GCA_035294845.1 Planctomycetaceae bacterium
TCGACAAGCGCACGTGAATCGCTCGTTACGCGTTCTCGACCGTCATTCGCATCAAGAGCGACATCTCGCAGAACTGAATCCGCCTGACTGCAAGGGCCAGATCAGTCGTCTCGTCTTTCCCGCACTCTTCGCACAGATCGACGAACGCAAACGGGTCCCAATGGGATGCCGATCGAATTCTGCTGCGCCACGTTGTCGCGCGGGCATCGGTCGACTCGCCCAAAGTCGAGTCGGCAAACGCCGCCAATTCTCGAAAGATTTGCTGCTGGCCGATTTGCCGGAACCAATACTTGGCGTTCGAATAATCCGGTTCGCGGCGATGCAGAATGGCGTGCCAATAGTCCCCTAATTGGTCGGCTCCTTGTCCCTCAATGCTTTGCGCCAACTGGTGGCATTCGTCGTCGAAGTCGTGCCACAGGTTGAGCCCGGCGCGAAGCGCCGTCTGCCCCACGCTGGAACCCGGCTTCAGTCCAAGTTCCTGCGCTGAATAGTCTTTGAGGTGCCTTCGAAGCCAATTCGAGTCGTTGTCAGGGCGAGTCGAAACGAGGTGCGGCAGCCGGCATTTGCCCGACGCCAATTCGGGATGAATCGGAATGGCACTGATTCGTTCTCCCGAACGCGCAGCGCGGATGAGCCAATCCCAGACAGGATCGGCAAGCGATTTCAACGGTCCCAATTGCTTCAGCTTGCTTCGACGAAAGACGACGGTCCCCCATCCCGACCGTGGCGCCAGGAGAATGTTGATGCCGTGTCCAGTCGTGAACGCGCAAGTCAGATCCAGTGGAAATCGGGCCGAATCGACCCGCTCGACCATCACCTCGGCTGCATGATTGTTGGCTTTCAGCGTGAGCAGCATTGGTAAAACGGCCTGAGCAATCGATTCGTCGCGGTGCTGGCCGATCACGAGTGCGGCAAATTCCGAATCACCGTCGATCAGGCGGCTCGCCCATTCCGTTCCAGGGAATTCCGCGGGGGCCCCAATGCCAGTGGGGATGAACTCCAGCACCGCGGGCGACTGATGTTGGGACTCAACGCGCGGCTTCCCCGGCTTGTCACTGATAATGAAAACGTCGATCGCGTGCTGCACTGTCCGCCTCCGAAATGCGTGGCCATGAGCATCGTATCAGCCTTAAACCGGGAATAAAACGCAGCGCTCAGGATCATCACAAGTCTTTTACTTCATTTGTGTTACGACTCAGTTTCTGTTGTTTTTCCGATCCGGATCGCCGTTTTTGCTTGGCGGGACGAGACGAAACAGGTAACGTATTGGCTGGCACGCCGACGAAGGCTGGGAACCGCCGTCGGCGCGTCGAACGTGGGTTTGTGTGGGTCAATATTCTCAGACTGCGCTAAAAGAATGATCGCGCAGCCGTCTCCTTAATGAAAGGAGCGGGGCTTGGCTCAGGTCGCCGACCGCAGGTTGGGTCGGGGGGCGACGTGGGTACCCGGCTAAAGGCCGCATGGGTCAGATCTTACGAGGTTATCACCTCAACGATCCAACGTGGTTTTATCTGTCGTTTCTGCTGATTCTCGCGGTTTATTTCAAATTCAGCCGCTTCTGGTCGATCCGTAACCTCGATCTGGTGCTGCTGCTTTTGATTTCGCCCGGCTTATTGCTGGTGCGAAACGAAGACGAGACGGTGGCGGCGTTCGGATACGGTTGGCTGTTTCTCGCGACGGCACTGCTTTTGGTGCGGGCGCTGAGCGACGCTCTGATTACTCGTCGCCCGCGGCTTGAACAGAACATGAACGCCGCCGGCATGGCATTCCTATGCGCGGCGACGTTCTTGTTCTTGACCACAAAGCTTTTGACAGAACCGCCGCCGGCGTCGTCGGTTGAGTCGGTTCGCCGTGCCAATGAATTGATCTCGGGCGAACCAACATCGCCCGCCGAGGAATCCACTGCCAAAACCAATGGTCCCGACAAAACACTTCCCGACAAGGCGCCGGCCGGCCCAGGAACTTCCCTCGTTGCCGGCGGGGTGGCCCAGTTGTCGAAGGTGGTGGCCAAAGGCGACCCTTCGGCGGAGGCCTCGCCGACCGATCTCGATGTCGTCACCGCGCGGATGATCGCCATTTTGGCGCATTTGGCCGTCATTTTAGGACTGATCCTTGTCGGAAGGCACATCTTCGGCGATCCGGACGTCGGTTTTGCAATGGCCACGCTCTACATGTTGATGCCCTGCACGGCGTATGATGTGGGGAAGACAAACCATGTTCTTCCTGCGGCCCTGATTGTCTGGGCCATTTGGGCCTACCGTCGCCCGCTTGTCTCGGGCACTTTGCTCGGGCTGGCCTGCGCGATGCTGTTCTTTCCGGTCTTTTTGTTGCCGTTGTGGGCCGCGTTTTATGGCCGCCGGGGAGGACTGCGTTTCGGGACCGCCGTGGCGGCGACGACCGCG
>DATGKC010000373.1:0-8155 GCA_035294845.1 Planctomycetaceae bacterium
CGCGTCGGATTCGCTGCACTGCAAGGCGATGCGCACCGCCATTTGCCCGATCGTCGTGCGGGCCAGCGAATACGCGCCTCCCAATGTCTGCGAGCCGAGCAAGACGTGAATTCCAAAGGCGCGGCCTTGCCGAACCAGGCGGTCGAGCAATAGCGCCGCCGTTTGCGAGTAGCGGTCGTCTTCGACGAAGAATTCCTGGAATTCATCGACAATCAGCAGGATCCGCGGCAAGCGGGCGCCGGCCGATTCGTTGCGAAAGGCCGCGATATCCTGCACGCCGAACTGACGAAACAACTCGCCGCGCTCTTCGAGCACCGCATCCAGCCGCTCCAAAACGCTGGTGCCGAACTCTCGATCACTTTCAACGGCCACGACGCGCGCGTGCGGAAGCCGATGCGTGGCGTAGGTCTTGAACTCGACCCCTTTCTTGAAATCGACGAGGTAGAGCTCGATTTCGTCGGGAGAGTAACGCAGGCACACGTCGGTGACGATCACGTGCATGAGGGTCGATTTGCCGGACCCGGTCTTTCCCGAAATGAGCACATGCTGCGACGTTCCCTGGCCCAGTCGCAAATACTGCAGCTTGGTGGCGCCGGCGCGGCCCAAAGGGACATCGATCGCCGAGCGGCTGTCGCAAGTCCAATAGGCGTCTTCGGCGGGAGCGATGCGGTGAAACGGGACCTCGACCCGCCGCACGTTCTTCGACAAATCTCCCATCTTGCGGACCAACGACGCCAATTGCGGCCCCTGGGGCAAAGCGTCGATCGCCAAAGGCAAAGGCTTTGGCCCGAGCCCCACGTTCACGAAACGCCCGTCACGCCATTCCAGCGCCTGAGCGCCTGTTTCGAGCTGGGCCATGTCGAACCCGCGCGGCAAGAGATGGCGCCCATCGATGCCGATGAGCGCGTGCACTCCGCACTTCGGACCGCTGCCGGCAATGCTCGCCAGCCTTTGTGCCGCGCGCTCGCTGAAACCCGCCGGAAAATTTGCCACGACCAGAATGCGATAGGGCTCGGCAACTTCGCCGGCTCGTTGTACTCTTCGATCGTCTCGAAATCGCTGCGCAGGTATTTCTGAAACACGCTCTCCATATGCTCGGTCAAGTTCGCCAATTGTTGTTCGATGTGCGCCGCCTCGGTCCAGATGCGATTGGAGATCAGCAATTCGTCAGAGTCGGCCAAGTGCATGAACGCCGCGAAGTTTTCGCCCAGCCCCACCGCATCGATCACCGTGAACCGCACGTCGCCAGGGGGAAGATGCGTCAAGAGCCGCAGCATGGCCAGCTTCAAAATCGAAACGGCCTGGGCATTTGCCTCGCCGCCGGCCTTGACGAGCAGCGCCCCCGGCCCCGGAAAAGGGAGCACCGCGGGCAAGCGGATTGCCGCTGATTCGGGAATCGGCATTCCATTGTTCCGTGCCGTCTGGACGGGGCCGGGAACTTGAACTTCATAGTCGCCGATCCGCACGAGCGGTGGGATGCACTTTGCTCCCTGCCATGCCGGTTCGGCGATTTCGTCCCAATCGTAAAAATGCAGACGGCTCTTCTCGCCCAGCGCTTGCGAGGCGCTGGTGAAGCGCCTTACCGTCGCGCTCCACTCTGCGACCAAACGCTCGACAAGCATATTTCGAACGGCGCTGTGCTCGCTCGAATTCTGCCGATCGTTGGCCATGACACGCGCTCGCTCGTCGTGGAAGCGATTTTGCAGGGCGGCAATCCCGCCCGCGCCCGCATGTTCGATCGTTTGAAGTTGCGCTCGATGCCGGCCGGCCGCCTCACGCAGCGCGGCTTCGCGGCTGTGCGCCGCCTCTCGAAATTCACGGCGCCGGCGTTGCTCCAGCGCGAGGGCAGCCGCGTCGCGCGCCGCCGCGAACTGCTCGAGCGATCTGTCTCGCCGCTCGACGATCGCCGCCTGCCGGATTCTCGTTTCGCGTTCGGCGCATTCAAGATCGCAATCGGCAAATTCCAACCACGACTCGAAAAACGATTCGGCATCGACTGCCCCCTGCTGCAATGGCTCAAAGGCATGGTGCGCCGCACGCGCGGCCAGGTCATGTGCCAGCAAAAGCGCCACGCAGGCCAGGAGAAAACTGGCGCCGCCTGTCATCAGGGCCCACTCGGCGCTATTGTGGCGGGTTAACCCCAGCCACGCGGGATCGGCCAAAAACCAAGCTCCTGCGAACAGGCCCAGCCACAAAAATAATCCTGCGGCCGCCAGGCCCCAGCCAGCCAAAACCCGCGGCAATGCCTGGCGTGAGAGGCGCTCGTAGCTTTCGCGGACAAGCCGTGCCGACGACGTGAAGCCTTGGAACGCCTCGTCGCGATTGCGCGCCGCGGCGCAGGGCTCGGGTTCGGCGCCGATTTTTTGCCGGCGGTCGGCCAGCAGCGCGAGCGCCTGCGCACAAATCGACTTCACGCGAGCTCGCTCGCCGGCCAGTCGCTCGCGCGACTGCGCGAGCTGCGTCTGGAGCCGTTCGAATTGCCATTGAGGGCTGCTTTCGGACGTATCGTCGAGTATCGAAGAGACCAGCCAGCAGTTTTCCTGGTATTTGTTCTCGGCTTTTGCCATCTCTTCGTCGAAGCGATTCTCGATTTGACCTGCGACGCGGCAGTACTCGCCTCGGATCACCGCCACGGCGGCTCGATAGCGGTCTTCGAGCGCCTGCCGCGCGGCGGCGTGCTGTTCGCCGGCCGCTTCCAAGGCTTGCCGGCATTCGTTCTCCAGAGTGAGCAGCCGCCGCTCCAGTTGGCACGCCGGCAGACCATCGTCGGCCGAGTCGTGCGCGGCCAGTTCGCCTTCCAGCCGCTTCCGTTCGTCGATGCCGGTTTTGAGATCGTCTAGAACTTGCTCGTAATCGCCCGGCATTGGGAGTCGGACGGTCTTTTCACCACGGTCCACATTCATGCTCCGCTTGGACCAGCACGGCCGCGAGCTGGTGAATGACTGGAAATGCCGACGATACCTCGCCGGCGATGGGGCGCAGAAGCTTGTGCTCGAGGTTGCGGCTGTTCTCGTCGTCCCAACTTTCGCGCGCATCGGCCCAGGCTCGCTGCAGCGCATCGAGGGCGTCTCGCAATTGGCACGCGCCGGTCGTCAGATCGGCAATTCTCATGGTTCCTCCGCCGCATCCGGTCGATCGATATATGAGTCGAGCGCCCCGACCGTGCTTTCGATGAGGGCAATTGTCCGGGGGACGTCGCTGTCCAGGCAGCGCCCCAGTCCCATGATCCGGCCACGGTATTCATCAATTTCGCGGCGAACCCGCTGTACCCAATGGCGGACGGTTTCGATCTTCTCTTCGGCCTGGCGCAGCCGGCGCTTGGCCGCGCGATAGGCCTCGAGCTCTTCCAGACAGGCGGGACGATTGCCGGCCACCGTTCGCATGCGGCAGGTTTCGAGCGCCGTGCGGGTGCGGGCGACGTGATCGAAACACAGCTTCACTTGCGCTCGCCAGTACGCCGGCGCATCATGTTCGAGCCATTCCAGGGCGCCCTTGGCCTGCTCTTCGAGCGCGACCAGCGACCGCGAAGCATCGTCTTCGAACGTTCGCAGGGCCGATCCGAAGCGAACGATCGCGTCGATCGAAGTTACGTGGGCCGATTCGTGCATAGGGAACGTCTTGCTAGAAGTCGAGCGCAGCGCTCGCCTCACCGACGCATCGCGTGGTTGTTGATCAAGAATCAGAAAAGTGGGCGCCTCAGCGCTGTTGCAGGTATTCGTCGATGCGATCGGCCTTGCGCAACAGAAAAGGAATGTATTCGCTGTTGGATTCCAAAAAGTGAGCCATCATTTGCAGGTTTCGCTGAAATTCTTCGCAAAAACGGTGATTCTCCTGATCTCGCCAGGTCGTGCTCAGGGCATCCAATTGCCCGGCGAGAGCCGTCATCTGGTCCGCGAGGCCCGCGTTGAATTTTTTGAGCATCAGGGCAAATCGGCGCAGCTCCTCGGGATTGACGATAGCCTGAGACATAAAGATTCCGCCGTCGCGGCAAAACTCGCTCTCTACCTGACGTTCTAGACTGGAAACGAATTCTCGCGTCGGTTTTCAACAGGTTTTCCCCGTGCACCCGCGAACCCGCGCCCATTTTGCTTGTCCTTCAGCGCAGCAATTCTTGGCATCCAGCGCGGGCACTTGAATTGAATACCGCCGGCACGCTATAAAAATAGCGCAACTCAAGGCTTTAGGGCGCTTCGTATTCTCAGTGCCCGTCGCCAATGGCTCGCCCACGCCGAAGTGGTGGAATGGCAGACACACTGGATTCAAAATCCAGCGCCCCTGACAGGGCATGTGGGTTCGACTCCCACCTTCGGCACTTTGCAGAATGCGGACGGACGATCACGCCTTCGAGGATCGTGCGAATGGCAAAGACACTTCATAAGAAGAACCCGAAGCCCGAGCGAGAGAGTGCCTTGTGCCTCTCGCTCGTGCTTCGGGTTGTGGGGGCCGTGCGCCGAATTCGGCTTAGCGGACGTTCGTCGCGGTTTGCGGCACGGCACAATTCGCCGGTGCCGGGGCTTGGGGAGCGGCACAGCTCGCGGCTGCTTTCGGTGCGCTGCACGTGGGCGGGGCACAGGTCGTGCAGGTCGTCACGGGCACTTGGCGGCACACGCAGCGCGGCACGCAGCGGGTCATGCAGCACTGGACCTGGCGGGGAACGCAGCGGCTCTGATACCGGCACGTCTGATAGGTGACGGTTCGCGGGACGCAGTACGGAACTTTTCGAGTGCACGTTTGCTGCACCATCGTGCAAACGGTGTAGGGGACGCGCCGCGTGTAGCATTCTTCGACCATTCGGCACGTCGTATAGGGGACTCGGCGAGTGCAGCACTGCTCGACAATGCGGCAGCAGGTGTACGGGACCCGCTTCGTGCAGCATTGCTGGACCATCGTGCAGGTCGTGTAGGGAACCGACCGGCGGCAGACCTGCTGTTCCATGTGGCAGACGGTGTACGGTACGCGCTTGGTCATCGTGCACGGAACCTGGTAGCAGCAGGTATAGGGAACCTGGCAGCGCTGAACTTCCTGCACGTACCGCGTGCAGGTGATCTGGCGCTGCTCGACGCGCGGACACCAAACCTGTTTGCAGCAGATCGTCGGCGGGCACTGCACCTGTTCGGTGCGGCAGCAGCCGGGTTTATACGTGCAGCAGCAGGTGCATGCGTCCCATTCCCAGGTTCCGGGGTCTTGCACGCAGCGGCACATGACCGGGCCGGGGATGCACTCCTGGACCGTTTTCCATTCCCCTGTGCAGACACTGATGCACTTGGTTTCGCAGACGGGCCGGCACGTTGTATAGCAGACGTCGCGGTAGCGGGTTTCGGTGCAAGTGCGATAGGTCGTGCAGCACACGTCGCGATAGCACGTCTGATAAACCGGACGGCAAACCGTGTAGCAGCATTCCTTGTAGCACGTCTGATACTGCGGGCGGCAAACCGTGTAACAAACGTCGCGGTAATGCGTTTCAAAAACCGGCCGGCGAACCACGCACGATTCTTCCCGGTAGCAGGTCTGGTAGACGGGTCGGCAGACTTTGCAGCAGACGTCCCTGTAGCAGGTCTGGTATTGCGGGCGGCAGACCGTGTAGCATTCGTCGCGATAGCAGGTATCGTAAACGGTCTTGCAGCACGTCACCGGAATCGCCTCGCAGACCGTGTCGTAGACCGTTTTGCAACAGGTGTACGATTCTTGTTCCCAGACAATGTCCTTGACCGTCTTGTAGGTCGTCGTGCAGCAGCTTTGCGCCTGGGTGTAATGACTCGCGGGAGCCGCGCAGGATGCAGGGCAAACCGCGTAGCTCGCTCCGCCGCAATAACCGGCATGCACGAATCCGCCGCTACCGGCGCCCACGATCAGCATCGCAAACAGGCATCTTCCGAAGTTGGTGTTCATGGCGTCGGTTCCTCTACGGCAATGCGGTTCCCTAAAAGTAAATTCGTCCGGGCGGGCTGTGGCGCCCCTACAGATACTGATTTCGACCCCCACACTCTGCGCACTTGAGCCACCGTGCCCAACCCGCCTATTTATCCGGCGATCGGCCACCTCGCGCATCGTCCTGGCCGGTACAACCGTCACGGTTTTTTACCTCGTCGACGGTGGGCCACTTGACAAGCGCAATTCCGTCGTGAGCCGGCAGAATCTGTTTCCTCAATTCCGTCGAAATATTCAGAAAAACTCTCATAGACGGAGAAGTCGAACCGATGATTAGATTCAGAAGATATCGAGGCTCGTCGCGCGCGGCTTAAATGCCGACTCGTTCTCGATCGGTTCGTTACCCTCCGCCGGGTGTCCTTGGAACGGAAATTGGAAGGAGATCAGTTCATGCGACGGTATCAAAAGTGGTTGTCAGCGGGGCTGTTGGCCCTGACTCCCGGCATCGCGCTGGCCGGCCCTCTCAATTCGCCGGTGCTCCAACAGAGCACAAGCTCAAATGCACCTTCGGCCGCGAAGGCCGCCCCAAAGGCCAAACCGACTGCCAATCAGCAATTGGCTGAAAAGGTTGCCAAGGCCTTGAAGAAGGCGAAGCTCAGTGGCTACGACATCGACATTAAGGTCACGAATGGCGTGGCGACGCTGGACGGCATGGTCGGCAGCGCCGAGCAGCGGGCTGCTGCATCCAAGGCCGCGGGTACGGTTTCCGGCATCGCGAAGGTGAACAACCGCCTGGGAGTGGCCGATCCCAAGGCAAAAGGCCCGGTCCAGCAGGCAATCGCCACAGCGCCTCCTCGCGCAACGGGTCGTACCGAGCCGGTCCGGCCAGCCAATTTTCAGAGGGGTTATGAGGGAGTTGAACCGATTCAGCAGTCCATGCCCCCCGCGGTCATGCCCCCTGCCGGCATGCCGCCTGAAGGCATGAATCCAGCCGTGGCGCCGCCGCCGGCTCCGGGAGGCATTCCCAGCTATGGTCAGCCCATGAGCGGGGCCAGCCACGTAATCTACAATCAGCCCAATTTTCCCAGCAATGCTTGGCCAACCTACGCCCAGTATCCAAACTACGCAGCGGTGACCTATCCTTCGCAGTATGCCGCCTCGGCTTGGCCGTACATCGGCCCGTTCTATCCTTATCCGCAAGTCCCGCTGGGATGGCGGAAAGCGACGCTGGAATGGGATGACGGCTATTGGAATCTGAACTTCCGAGCCCGAACCGATCGCTGGTGGTGGTTCCTCGATCCGAAAAACTGGTAGTCGCGAGGAGCCTGGCGGCAGCGACTCGCCTGAAACATGAACGAACCGAAAACCCGGTCATCCAGTCTTGGACGACCGGGTTTCCTTTTCATGCATTTTTGTCAAAAGTCACAAAATCGGAAAATTCCCACAAGTCGGCACGGTTTGCCGAACGATAGAAATGACATCAAGTGCGGTCGCCGGTCGATCCGCATGGCGCGCAGAAGCCATGAGACGTCCTTTCAAACGATCAATTCCGGAGAAAAGCATGGATGGGCTCCGAAAACTGCTGAAGCGGGTGATGTTCGTGGGCGGGCTGCTCTTGCTCGCCGGCTCCAGCAGCGGGTGTAGCGGGCTGTTGCTCGGCTCGGGGGTCTTGAACCAGGCGTGGGACTTCTCGAAATTCTTCGTGACGACGCCACCGCTCCCGGTCAGTCCTTATTGGAGCCAGGAGATTGAAGACACGATGTGGGAGGAAGAGCGGTACGGTAAAGTGCCGGTGCTCGACCCGGTCGAAGGCGAGAATGCCCCTCTGTTCTGCATGGACACGCCCTATCCCGACGAGGTGATGCGCGCCCTTCCTGACGACACCAAGGGAGGCATGCCGTTCCTGGCCGAGGTTGCCCGCAACAATGTGCGCATCGTCGTTGAGCCGATCGTCGACAGCATTGGCGAATGCCGCTTCTATCCGATGGTCGGCCCGGCACGGCATCACCGCTGCCACTATAAGTGCACGGTCTATTTCGAGAAGGTCACTCGCTCGGACTGGCCGATCCCCTACACGCACACCGATCAGACGCAAGAAGTGGTGTACATCGACCACGACCACTTGGTGCGTTGCGCCGGCCCGTCAATCGGCGGGGGCTGATCTTTTCGGACATGGCGCATGTTCGGCAGCGAAAACAAATCGCGCGATCGACGCAGCCCGGCGGCTTCTTGCAGCCGGGCTGCTTTTCGCATTCTCGAAAGCGCTTGCTCCCCAAGTCCACCGACG
>DATGKC010000374.1:0-3517 GCA_035294845.1 Planctomycetaceae bacterium
CCAGCTACTCGTCCATCTGGCGTATGCTTGGCAGCGATTGGGCAGAAATCGCGACGGTTTGCGATGCTCCCTGCAGATCAGGGCGCCGGTGACCATGCCGGATTCGCTGGTCACGGCTCCGGGGGCGCTATACGCCCAGGCATATTCCTATCAGCAATTAGGGCGGACTCGGCGAGCAGTGGAAGCCGCAAAGCATTACGCTGCCGCCGTCGGCGGCGGACCGACGGCTTGGCAATTCCTGGCGGAAACTTACACCCAGCTCGGCGAACGTAAAGCGGCCGCCGAGAACTGGACAAAGCTGCTCGGTGCTGATCCGGACAACGCCGAAGCCCTTGCGTCGCTGGCCGGCCTTCTCGATGAAAAGGACAGCCGCACGATTCTCGAATTCCTGCAGAGAACGAGCCGGCCGCGCGAGACTGTCGCGGCGATGGCCGCGCGGCACTTCGGAATTGAGCCGGCGGTGCTGCGGGTCATCGCCGAATTTGCGGCCGAGGCGTCGCCGGAATCGGCCAATGAATCTTACATCTTGGGTCTTGCCGCCCAGGCTGAGGGGGACGACGAAACGGCCGCCGCGTTCTTCAAGACGGCTTTCGAGAGCGAAACTGACGAAGAAGTTCGCCAGACGTATGTCGGGAAGTTCATCGACGCCATGTCGGCCGCCGGCCAGTTGATCGCCGGTTACGAACAGGCTCCTGACCCGAAAGCGGCGTTCCGGCGCCTTGTCGAGGGGGACGGCGAAGAAGATTCAGGGCTGGCGCCGAATTTATTGCAGTCTCTGCTCGATGCGCATCGCCGAAAATATCCGGATGATCCTTGGCTCCATTACCATTCCGGCTTTTGGCTCGAGCAGAAACACGATCTGGCGAGCGCGCGCGCTGAGCTCGCCGCCGCGCTCGAAAATGCCGAAGACGACCTCCAGCGCGAACAATTTCGTGCCGCAACGGTGGGCCTCATGCACCGCGCCGGAGACGGGCTGACCGCCTACCAGACGGTTCAACCGATCGATGCGACGTTTCGCCAACTGGCCGAAGCTTATCGCTGGGACCCTCGCGGCGAATCGTTCAAAGACATTGTCAAGCTGCACGAGATGGCACATCCCGGCGACCCGGCGCTCGCGTTCGCCACCGCCGTCGTCGAGCTCCACAATGACAACGCCGCCGAGGCGCTGCGGCTGGCTCTCATCGGTTACGATACGATCGAAGAACCGGCTCTCAAAAGCGCGTGCCAGTCGTTGGCGCTTGGCCTGGCCGTAAAAACTGGAGATTTCGTGGTCGCCTATCGAGTTTCTCCCGACGGTGACGAGGCGCTGCGGCTTCTGGCCAACCGATTTGCCCCGGTCATGGGCCGGGACAGTCTGAAAATCGCGCTCGAACGGCATGTTACGCGGCATCCGGCTACGCAGGTCTGGTGGTATTTTCAGGCCGAGCAGCGGTGGAACGCCAAAGACTATGAAGGCGTCGTGGAATCGGTTGGACTGTGGGATCAATCGTCCGGCGGGAACTTGAACGATTGGGAGATCGACAAACTCCGGGAATGGCTTATCCGCAGCCTGCTGCACCTGGGTCGAAAAGACGAAGCGCTGCGAACTGCCTGGCTCATGTACGATAGCGAGGGAATAGCGCTGCCGCTCTTATTCGTTCAGCTCGACGCACGACACGTGGGTGAAGTGCAGCGGCTGATGGAAGAATGCGCCTTCCATTCTTACCAGCGAGAGCAACTCTTCACCGATCCCGATGCAGGCCCTGTGCTCCGCAGCAGTGAATTCCTGCCGGTGCGGATGGCTTTTCCGCCGGAACTGCCTGATGCGCCGGTTGCACTGGATTTTGTCTTGTTGTTGAAAGAGCCCGCGCCGCTATCGCAAGAAACGATCGCTGAATCGGTCAATGCGGCTATGGGCAACGAGGCCGTGATCGAGTCGTTGCCCGGCTTGCCTGCACAGCAGATTTCCGGTTGGCTCGTTCGCTCGCCCAAGACCCGCATTGTCGTTTCCGCAGGGGGCAAACCCTACAAAGGCGATTGGGACGAGCACTTGAGTGACTTGAAAAATGACGAACTGAAGAAGGCCGTCGCCGAGCACCACGGCTGGATCGCGGTGAGTTTAGCGAAGAACGACGGTTTTGACTCGTCCCTCGAACGCCCAAGTTTGGACCTTCTGGATCGCTTCCTGAGCGACAATTGCCTGGCCCTCTACGATTTGAATAGGGCGCGGCTCATTGAGAATTCTGCCGACCTGCGTGCCCAACTGCATGGCGAAGCCCCCCTCGCGCATCTTGAGACGGCGGGCGACCCGTTTTGGCCCGCGTACGAGTTGCAGTCCGGAACTGCCGGCCGAAAGCGCGACCGCGCGTTCTCGATATCGCTCAAAAGACTCGTTGCAGCATTCGATACGCGCCGCCCCGATCAGAAGTTTGAAATCAAGGTCTGGCATCCGGCAGGCAAAGCGGCTGACCTGCTCAGACTCAATGTCGAGCGCTGCCAGAAAATGGGCTACCAGGGCGTCAATTTTGTGGGCGTTCTCGTCGAGCCGTCCAAAATCCTGCCGCAATGTACAACTGGCGAACCTTTCGCTGTGCGTGCCGAATCCGTAATCGAATTGATGTACACCGACGGCGAGCGAGTCGAAAGCGCCTCGCGATGGGACTAATTCGTCCAATAATCGAACGATGCGCCCAGCGCAAAACTCTGCAAGCCAATGACATAGAACCTTTCCGGATTCCGGCGCTCCCGGACGGTTGTGATTCAAGTTGCCCACGGCTACCATGTTGACCCATGCAAGACCCTGGGGGGTCTCAGACGACTTTTCCGGTTCTTCAAAATGCGTAAGATTCTCGAAAACCTGAATCGCGTTCTCCAGGCCGGCCAGGCGGTGGCTTATACGGCCCTCGTCGAGACTCGCGGCTCGACGCCGCAGAAGGCCGGCGCCGCGATGCTTGTCTTTCCCGACGGCTCGCAGACCGGAACGCTCGGCGGCGGCTGCGTCGAAGCCGAGGTCAAACGCCGCGCTTTGAGGCTGATTGATCACGGCCAGCCGGAGCTGCTCACGTTTCAGCTCGACGACAATTACGGCTGGGACGACGGATTGATTTGCGGCGGACGGATGAAGATGCTGGTCGATCCGGTGCGCCCTGGAGACGATATTTCGTATTTTGAAAACCTGAACGGCCTGATTGCGGCCGGGGAGGGATGCACGGAAGCGGTCGTGATCGACCCGGAGCGCGCCGGCGGCGGCGAAGCGGGCGACCGTTTCTTGTTGAATGCCGCAGGAGAGCTTGTTGCCTCGCGCGCTCGATCGAGTGTGCCCGATGCCGTCGTGGGGCAACTGCGGCCGGTAAAGCAGCGTCCACGGGCTTATGTGGAACAAGGGATATCCTATTTGCCGTTTCTGGAGCGATGCCGGTTGGTCATCGTGGGCGCCGGGCACGTGGGACAAAAAGTCGCCAATTTGGCGGCGGAAGTCGATTTCGAGGTCTGGGTGGTCGACGATCGGGAAGAATATTGCAATAACCAAAGGTTTCCG
>DATGKC010000375.1:0-3152 GCA_035294845.1 Planctomycetaceae bacterium
TGGGGGGAACGCCGGCGGCTGTGACGGTCGGCGGCGACGATTCCATCGCGGTCAACCGATCACGCACATAGGCGTGAACATTCTCGGTGGTGATGCGGCCTCCCGAGCCTGTGCCTTGCACGTCATGCAGATCGACGCCGAGCTCGCGGGCCAGCCGGCGCGTCGCCGGACCCGCCGGGGCAGGAGTTGCATCTTCGCCGTCGGTCTTTGCCGTCTCGGCCGCGCCTTCGGCGGACGTTTGAGAGGGCTCAGCTTTGACTGCCGCGGGAGCTTTGGGGGCCTTGGTGCCGCGAGGACGATCGGTGGAGGGTGCCGGAGCGGAAGTCGCTTCTTTCGACTGAGCGGCAGGCGCCGCTTCGTTCGGCGATTCTGCCGGCTGACCCTTCTTCGGCGGAGCTTCTTGTTTGGCCGGCTTCTCAGTCTTCGCCTTTTCGGCCGGCTGGGCTGGCGGCTCGGTCGCCTTGGCTTCAGTTTTCTTGGTTTCTGCGCCGTCCGATTCCTCGATCGTGAGCAAGACAGCGCCCGACTGCACCGAATCGCCTTGCTTGACGTGCACCTTCGTGATCTTCCCGCCGTGCGGCGAGGGGAGCTCGAAGACCGCCTTGTCGGTCTCGATGTCCATCACTACCTGGTTGGGGGAGATCGTGTCTCCCTCGGCGACGCGCACCGTGCCGATTTCCGCCGTATCGACGTTTTCTCCCACGGCGGGAAGCTTGAATTCGATAGCCATGCTTATGCGCGGACGGGATTGATTTTGTCGGAATCGATATCGAGCGACTTGGCCGCTTTCTGGATGGTCTTTTTGTCGATGCGGCCGTCGCGCGCCAGCGTGCTCAGCGTGGCGAACACGATGTGCGGAGCGTCGACTTCAAAATGACGCCGCAGGCCCTCGCGACTGTCGCTGCGTCCGAAGCCGTCGGTCCCCAGCGTTACCAAGCGGCCCGGCACCCATTTGGCAATTTGCTCGGGAACCAGGTGCATATAATCGCTGGCGGCGACGAACGGCCCCTCGGAACCAGAGAGCATCTCTTCGATGTAGCACGTGCGCGGCTTGAACGTGGGGTGCAACAGGTTCCAGCGCTCGATTTCCAGCGCCTCGCGCCGCAGCTCTTTGTAACTGGTGGCGCTCCACACGTCGCTGGCGATCTTGTAGTCGTCGGCCAGAATCTCGTGCGCCGCCAACACATGCCGGAGAATGGGGCCGCTCCCCAGAAGCTGCGCCCGAGCCTTCGCTCTGGGAACGTCGCGGCTGGCGACTTTGTGCATGCCCTTGAGAATGCCCTCGGGAGCGCCGGCAGGCATGGGCGGCATGGCGTAGTCTTCGTTGTACAGCGTCAGGTAATAGAAGACCGATTCGTTCTCGACGAACATGCGGCGCAGGCCATCCTGCACGATGACGGCCGTCTCGTAGGCGTACGCCGGGTCGTAGGCCAGCAGATTGGGCACGGTCGTCGCCAGCACGTGGCTGTGGCCGTCTTCGTGCTGCAGGCCCTCGCCATTGAGGGTCGTGCGGCCGGCCGTTCCTCCCAGCAGAAATCCCTTGACGCGCGAGTCTCCCGCGCACCACACGAAGTCGCCCACGCGCTGCAATCCGAACATCGAATAAAAGATGTAGAAGGGAATCATGCTCACGCCCAGGTTGGCATAAGCCGTTCCCGCCGCGATGAACGACGACATGGCCCCCGCTTCGCTGATGCCTTCTTCCAGAATCTGCCCGTTCTTGGCTTCGCGATAATAGGCCATCGTCCCCGCGTCGACCGGCTGGTAAAGCTGCCCCGTGCTGGCATAAATCCCGTACTGGCTGAAGAAGGCCTCCATCCCAAACGTGCGCGCTTCGTCAGGGATGATCGGCACAACGAATTTGCCGATTTGCTTGTGCCGCAGCAGGATATTCAGCAGGCGCCCGAAGCCCCCCGTCGTCGAGAACTCGCGCTTCCCGCTGCCGGCCAAGAGGTCTTGGAACTGGTCGAGCGCGGGAATCTCCAGCGGCTTCGATGTCGTCCGCCGCTGCGGCACGAAACCTCCCAGGGTTTTGCGGCGCTCCAGGAGGTATTTCATCTCCGGGGCGTCGTCGGCGGGACGATAGAACGGCGTATCGGCGACTTCGGCGTCCGAAATTGGGATGCCGAAACGCGAGCGGAACTCGCGCAATTCTTCGGCATTGCGCTTCTTCTCCTGATGAGTCGAATTGCGTCCCTCGCCGCTTTCACCCAGACCATAGCCCTTAATCGTCTTGGCGAGAATGACCGATGGCGCCCCCTTGTGATTGACGGCATTCAGGTAGGCCGAATAGACCTTTTCGGGGTCGTGCCCACCGCGGTTGAGCTTTTTGAGCTGCTCGTCGGAGAGGTGCTCGACCATCGCCTTGAGCTCGGGGTCTTTTCCAAAAAAGTCCTCGCGGATGAAAGCGCCGGATTCGACGACGTACTTCTGATACTGTCCGTCGATGACTTCCCCCATGCGATGCACGAGTTTGCCATCGGCGTCAGCGGCCAGCAACGGGTCCCAGTCGCTTCCCCAGATCACCTTGATGACGTTCCATCCCGAGCCGCGAAAACCGGCCTCCAGCTCCTGGATGATCTTGCCGTTCCCGCGGACCGGCCCGTCGAGCCTTTGCAGATTGCAATTGATGACGAAGATGAGATTGTCGAGCTTTTCGCGCGAGGCCAGATTGATGGCGCCCAGCGTTTCGGGTTCGTCGACTTCGCCGTCGCCCACGAAGCACCACACTTTCTGCGGCGACGTATCGAGAATTCCGCGGTGTTCGAGGTAGCGCAGAAAGCGGGCGTGGTAGATCGACATGATCGGCCCCAAGCCCATCGAGACCGTGGGAAATTGCCAGAAGCCGGGCATCAGCCAGGGATGGGGATACGACGAGAGTCCGCCCGTCGGGGCCAGCTCCCGGCGAAAGTTGCGAAGCTGCTCGGCCGAGATGCGCCCCTCGAGGAAGGCGCGAGCGTAAATTCCCGGTGAGGCGTGCCCTTGGAAATAAATCAGATCGCCGGGATGGTCGTCCGACGGGGCGTGAAAGAAGTGATTGAAACCGACCTCGTACAGCGTCGCGGACGAAGCGTATGTCGAAATATGCCCGCCGATCGTCGTCGTTTCCTTATTGGCCCGCACCACCATCGCCATCGCGTTCCAGCGCAGAA
>DATGKC010000376.1:0-7117 GCA_035294845.1 Planctomycetaceae bacterium
CGGCCGAAGGCCGCAACCGAACCGATCAAAAAGAAAATGACCGCGGATTTCGCGGATACGCGCGGATGCACAAATTGACCCTCGTCGTGTTTATCCGCGCGTATCCGCGAAATCCGCGGTTCTTCATTCCATTCACCGCCCCAAAAATCTTCGCGGCACGCAAAGAAACAAAGTTTTAGTATTACGAATTCCGCTACACCGCGAACGCGCGCGGCGGTTCGCCCGATGCGCGAATCGCTGCCATCGTGCTGTACGCCTGCTCGACGTTGCGCGCGAACCTGGCGGCGTCGAACAGCGGCGAACGGCTGAGATTCGCCTTGAGTCGCGCTCGCAACCCGGCAAGGCGCTCGGCGTCTTTTGCCAGCGCGAGCGCCAATTCAAGGTATTCGTCGAAGCTGCTTGTGATGAGCTCAGGTAAGCCGACGACGCGCAACAGGCTCCCGGCAACGCGCGACGCAAACGTCTCGCCAGCCATCGTGAGCACGGGACAACCTGCCCACAGGGCGTCGCTGGCCGTCGTGTGCGCGTTATAGGGAAACGTGTCGAGAAACAAGTCGGAGAGCCGCTGACGCGCCAGGTGCTCGGCCAGCGGCATCCGCGGGGCGAACACCAGCCGCTCGCCGGCCACGCCGCGCGCCTCGGCCTCTCGGCGCAGATTGATAGGGGCAAAGCGATTTCGCTCCAGAAGCCACAGTACGCTCGCTTCGACCGATTTGAGAAGCGACATCCAAAGGTCAAACATCTCCGGCGTCATTTTGTGGCTGTTGTTGAATCCGCAGAACACAAACCCCGCGGGAGGCAGGCCGCACTCGGCCCGCGATGGCGTTTTCACGGCGATCTCGCGGCGGCTGTCGTTGACTTGGTAGCATCCCGGCAAGTGCACCAGCTTTTCGGTGAAAAACGGCTGCTGGTCGGCCGGCACGACGAACTCATCGACGAGAATATAATCGATGAACGAGGCCCCCATCGTCCCCGGATATCCCAGGTAATTGACTTGAATGGGCGCGGGCCGCAGCGCGAGAATCTGCGTTCGGGCGTGCTTGGTGTATCCGTTGAGATCGACCAGAATATCGACCTCGTCATCGGCGATTCGCTGCGCCGCATCGGTGAAAGGCGCGTCCTGCAAATCGACGAAACGGTCGAACGCCTTCACCAAACGGCCGCGCATTTCGCTGCCGTCATCCGGTCCGTAAGAGTAGCCCATGACGTGAAAACGATCGCGATCGTGCTTTTCAAACAGCTCGGCTGTCAGATAGGCGATCGCATGAGCGTGGAAATTGCTCGACAAATATCCAACGACAATTTTTGAGCGGCGGCTTGACGATCGCCGCGCAATGCGGGACGCCGGCTCGGCGGGCGCTCTCAATTGACCGCTGGCCCATTGCCGGGCACAGCGCATTTGCTGCGATGCCGTTGTCGCCACCGGCAGCGACAGCATCGTGAGGGGCGAGACAAACGACGCGCTGCGGCTGCCTGCATCGGCGTCGACCGCCTCAATCAGGCGCTGCGAGATGGGCATCAACTCGTCCCACTGGCAAAGGTGCGCCAGCCCGTTCGCCAGGGCGCCCAGCGCGGCCGGAAAGTCGGGCTTCAGGCGCAAGGCCATGCCGAATCTGGCGACCGCTCGGTCGAGTTCTCCGCGCTCGCGCGCCACGATTCCCAGGTTATAGTGCGCCTCGGCGTAGTCGGGTTTCGTCTGCAAGGCCCGTTGATACGATGCGGCGGCCAGACTGAGCTGCCCGCGGTCCTTGAATGCAAGGCCCAAATTGTAATGGGCCGCGGCATAGTCGGGACGCAATCGCAGGGCCCGTTGGTAACAGGCGATCGCATCGTCGACCAGGCCCTGCTCTCGGCGAACGGTTCCCAGGTTGTTGTGCGCCTCGGCGAATTCCGGCCTGAGCAATAGAGCGCGCGAGTATGCGGCTGCCGCCTCGTCCAGTCGCCTGTGATCGAAATGGACGTTTCCGAGGTTGTAGTGCGCCTGAGGAGCGTTGGGCTTCAGTTGCAACGCCCGCTCGTAGCACGTTGCTGCTTCCTCGAGCCGCCCCTGGTACTTCCGCGCGTTTCCCAAATTGATATGCGCTTCGGCATACGTCGGGTTCAGTTGCAGCGCGCGCCGGCAACAGGCGACCGCCTCATGGAATTGCCCCGAGGCGACGTAAGCCGCGCCGAGACTGTTGTGATACGCGGCGTTGGCCGGTTCGATCACGATCGCCCGCTCGATCAGCTCGATGGCGGTCTCATGCCGGCCCGCCTGCTGTGCGACGACTCCCAACAGGTGCAACACATTGGCATTCTGTGGCTCGGCCGCGAGAATCCGGCGATAGATCGCCTCGGCCAGTTGCAGCCGGCCGGCCTGATGATGCGCCAGCGCCGTTTGCAGAGCTTCGGAGATCGAGGGCATCGCGTGGATCATGCGGCGGCAGAACTGGCTGCTTGTTGTTCGAGATTCGCATGCTTCACAATTCGTCGCGAGAAGAATTGGCCCGCACATGCATAGAGACGCAATGTCTTACATTTTAAGACAAGATGTCTCTAAGTCAATGGGGGAATGGCTTGAAACGGGTCCTTCGGGCGGACGATTCATTTTGGGGCAACATGGCCGGGTGGCCCGTCCGTCCCGAAGGGCGGGCGGGTTCCGTAGGAACGAGAGGCCGCGCCATTCGCGCTCCTGGCAGGATGATCTTTCGCCCATCTTGTGGCGCCGCGCGCCGCCAATTTGCAATCGATTAAGCAGCCGAACTGAACCGGGGGTGCCGCGGTCTGTAGATGAATGCACAGGGCGCGACCTCTTGTCGCTGCGCGACCCGGCCGGTGCTATCGCACGCAGCCGGGCCACCCGGGCATGCGAGCCGGGCCACCCGGATGCCACCCGGACCGGTGGCCCGTCGGCACACAGAATATCTTCGGGACCCCTGCCGGCGCGCCCGGCCGGTGAACGAGATGCAGGAACGCCGCCAAGCGTCGCGCCTACCGCGAAGCGATTGCATCGACGCCGCCGATTGCGAGATTGCCGATGCCGTATTTCGCGCTTGGTGATGCAACGCCCGTTGGGGTTGAAATGAATTGCACGTCAGAAACCCAGGGTGCGCTGCGCGGCCCTGGGCTTTGAGATGCACCCGCGTTGCGGGTGTTGCGCCGACACGAGACGGATATTCGCGAGCGCGGCGGCATAGCTTCCAATCATGGCCTCCACCAGCGCGGAACCGATCGAGGGCGGCGGATCCGACGCTGCTGACGTGTTAGTACACAACAATTCCTGTTTATCGTTCCGCGTGCCCTGTACCCCGAAAGGGGTTTTATGTCAAAGCCCAAGGTCGCGCAGCGCACCTTGGGGAGACCGCAAAACACGAGGCGTACCCCGAAGGGGCACTATCGAGCACCGCGAGACTCAGAACGGCACAAGCATGTTTGGCATTCTTGTTCGGCGTAGGCCTGGACGATGCACTCGGGCATCGGGCCGCGATCGATCGGGCCAATCACGATGCCGGCAACGCGGCGTCCAAATACTCGGCCAGGCTGCTCGGCTGTGGAATCGGGGAACCGCTTGAGCGAAGGTCGTCCAAGTGCAGTTCGATTGGCTCGGAGATCAGCACCCTCACTTCTTCCAGCGATTCGCCGGCAGCGATCCAGCCGGGCAGGTCGGGGACGTAAGCCCCGAAACTTGTCGGCCCTCTTTCGATGACGACGACGTAACGCATTAGTCCTGCTCCACTAGACTCGCCTGCCGCAAAATGCTGTTGAGAGTCCCCGGAATTCGCCGGGAGGTCGATCAACTGATACTCCGGCTTATAGGCTGCGCAAAACAATGTGGTCTCGCCAGAAAGGGCGCCTGCCGGTCCGTCGCGTTTTTGCTCCGCGGGACTTGCCGAGCCTGGATGGTGTCGAAGTGGCGCGGCGAAATTTTTGACGTGGTCATCATCGGCCGCGAACTTGACTCCGCACGCGATGCAGCAATAACGATTTGGGCTTTCACGCAGGGGCTCGGCCAGTCCTCCGCAAGAGGGGCAAACCAGTCCCTGATCGGCCTTGTCTCTCCTCCGACGGTAATCGTCGACGATTGCGGCCGCAGCCGCGCGACGCCGGCCGCTTGCCAGATTGCGTTTGCGCAGCCACAGCACGAGTATCCCGACCGCGGCAAGGCCGCCCAAGACGAACATAATGACTTCGATCATGTCAGGTCGGCAAGGAGACTGTGAATCGGGATCCTTGACCCGGCCCGTCACTGGCGGCCATCACGCGCCCTCCGTGCAGTTCTACCAGGCCTTTGACCAGCGCCAGTCCAATTCCCAAGCCGCCGCGGCTCTGCTCGCGGCTGCGTGTCGCCTGCACAAACGGCTGAAAGATCTCACGGAGCGCCTCGGGCTCGATGCCCAGTCCCGTATCACGGATTTCGATAATGGCCCTACGATTCCGAAGATCGCTCCAGATCTCGACCGTCACCTCGCCGGGTCCTCCGAGGAATTTGACCGCATTCTCCAGCAGGTTCCCCAACACTTGCCACAGCCGTGTTCGATCGCCGTCGCACCAGAGCGAACCTGGCGGCACTTTCAGCGTCAGGGTCGCGCCCTGACTTTCGACTAGGCGGCGGTGGTCCGCGGCGGTCTCGCGCAGCAGTTGCACGAGATCGAGGCGTTCCTTCTTGAGGACGACTTTGCCGCTCGTAATGCGCGTCATGTCGAGCAGCTCGTCGACAAGGCAGTTCATATTGGTGATCTGGCGGCGAATGACGGCCCGCATCTCGGCGTCGGCAGTCTTCAGCCCGACCTGGTCGATGGCATCGAAGGCGCCGAGCAGCACCCCCAATGGATTTCTGAGCTCGTGACCCAGAAACGCCAGGAACTCATCCTTGCGGCGGCCGACTTCGCCCAGCGTATGGAGCTCCAGGAGCGCCTCCGGCAGAGTCAGCAAATGAATGTCCGTTGCCGTTTCGATCCGAAAAGGGGTGTCCCATAGATCGTGGACCGGTTCGCGCCACTCGGGCGACATCGTCGAGACTTGGGCAAGACTTAGCATCGTGCACCTCCATGGCCAATTCGGATGTAAATTGCCGCCATTGATAAAAAAAGCCGACGTGTCGAAGCACCTTGTGGTGCTTCGACACGTCGGCCTACTCTCAAACCAGCTCCCCGGAACCGGCCGGGTTGCCATTTATTAGTCGTCCGACGAACTCATTCCGCTGATACAGGCGATACTCGAAAACCGGCTGCATCGCCAATCAGGATATCAGAACCACTCGCAAAAGCAACCGACAGGCGGCGCTTGAGATTTCCTCCCTATATCCTTTTGATTGACGAGAAAGATTCGGTGCAGTGCGCGGGCCTTCTTCAATGCCTTTTAATCGTTGGTGAGCTCGAGCTGCTGGAAGGGCAACACGTTGGCTTTTTTCCTCCATCGCCGCAGATGCTCGATGAAATCGATGATCTCTGCGTCTTTCATGGACCGTTCCATGGGGTTGCCCGTTGCTTTCGTCGGGCCTGTTCTCGCCGTGTCTCTGAAACGCATGCGCCTCCGCAGGCGGAATCGGCGGACCTACGCGTGGCTGCCGGCGCTTTCGACAAGCTGCGATGTCCAGCGCTGCCGGGCGGGGATCAGCCGCCACATCTGCCGCGCGGCCGAGGATCGCCGCGCATTCACCCGCGGTAAAGCCCAAAGCCGAGCACGACGGCCAGGAGCACCAGCAGCAGAAATTTCACGTTCTTCATGAGCAATCCTTTCGAGGTGCGGCTCCAAAAAGAAAACCGACGTGGCCAAACACCTCGCGGGTGTTCGAACACGTCGGCATACGCGCTAACGAGCCTCCCGACCTGCGGCCGGTTTGCTCTTTATTCAGTCATCCGACGAATGCTTCAGCGGACCGCACTCAAGGCCCCAGCCTCAGTACGGCTACTTCCATTGTCACGCCTGACGCCAGGAAGACCAGTTCCCCGCTCTCTTGTTTCGCACGGCTGCTGCAGCCCCGTCTCGCTGCTTACCTCTACTATCAACGTTGCATCTGAATGAAAGCCTCTTGCCGCTTGGCGTCCCGACGAACGGAGGAACATTGATGCTGTCGATCGCTCTCCATTGCTTCAATCCCTCGAACTTTGTTCTGCAGTGCATTAATTCACCGGGAATATCCCGCCGACCAGGCTGCGCGGCGGTTGGTCTCTCGCTTGCTTTTGCGAGCGGCCGTAATTATGCTGGTTGAAGGTGCGACCTCTCGTTGCGTACTGGCCTGCATCAGCGAAATGAGTCGTCGGACGACTAGATAAAGGGCGACCTGGCCGTCTCCGGGGAGCCTGTTTGTGAGTAAGCCGACGTGGCGGAACACCGCAAAGGTGTTTCGCCACGTCGGCTTTTTTTATTGATGGCGACAATCGATATCGCCCGGAATCTTCCACGGAGGTGCAGGATGACGAATCTTCCAATGCCCAGGTCTCGACGATGTCGCCGGAGGGGCGCGAACAAGTGGTTTGCGGCGGCCCACTGCCGCTCTCCATAGAAAGTTGCGACCGAGTGTCGCGACGCCGGATTCGACTATCATCTCACCAAACCGGTGAGCTCCGGCCAATTCGCGTCGCTGATGATGACCTGCCTCGGTTCCCGGGGGAAGGATGGAAAGGATCTGGCGAAAATGATCGATGATTCAATTGGACAGGCGCCCGCCGTGGCGACAGCCATCGAGTCGCGCCAAGGCCGAGAACAGTTGGCGGCGATGATTCGGGAGTTACAGATCAACCGTGTCCTCCTGGAGGGATTGTTGCATCGCTACCGTGTGTTTCGCTTTACCGGGGGCAGCGTTCCAAGCGGGCCCCGGAACCTTGCGGCTCTCACGTCGTATCTGAAATGCCCTTTCGCGTGCGACCGCATCTCTCCGGTAGCAATCGAGCGCTATCGGCACCTGACTGAAACGATCATGAATTCGGGACAGGCGATAAAAGGAGATGGCAGGCCAAGATCGCTGCGCTGTCGGTATGACATCACAGCCAGGTTCGATCGGGACTACTCTGAAATCCTGCCGTTGGGAAGCACGATCGAGTCTGCCATGGCGACACTCGTCGACGAACTGCAATCATCTCCGGCGGAAACGGGAGAAAAGCAATGAGTGGTCGAATTCTCTGGAAATGAGTGAAAT
>DATGKC010000377.1:0-6676 GCA_035294845.1 Planctomycetaceae bacterium
AATCCCCACGCCACCCACGAGGCGGCCTACGTGGGGGCGGGCGACGACAAGGTGGCGACGTTTCTCGCCGAATGGATTGCGGTCGGCGGCCGGGGCGAACGCGTTCGCGGCGACGAGGCCGCCCGCCACTATCTATCTGATTTTCTGACCGCCTGCCGCCCCGCGAATGTCCTTCGCTGGCAGCATCCTCTGCTCGATCGTCTGGAAATTGACCGCTTGCTGAGCGACCGGCAGATTGGTTTCCGCACGTGGAGCGATCTGGAAGGCCGCCCGGCCGAAGAGCGCTGGCCGACGGCCTTCGCTGCCGACCTGGGCATCACCAGCGTCGATTGGGCCGTGGCCGAGACGGGAACTTTGGCTCTTTGCTCGCGACCCGGTCAGGGGCGTGTGGTCAGCCTTCTGCCCCCGACGTACCTGGCGATCATCGAACCGGCGCAGATCGTCCCCGACCTGTTCGATTTGTTCGGCCGCCTTGAAGACGAAAAGTACGATCTTCCCTCGAATGTCACTCTCGTGACGGGGCCGAGCAAGACGGGAGACATCGAATTGAAGCTGACGACCGGCGTTCACGGTCCCGGCAATGTCAACGTGCTGATCGTGGAATGATTTCACCCATGTTTCTTCCCAATACGCGCATTGAAGTGGTTCGTCCCGATTTTCCGCGCGGAAAGGTGCGAGCCGTTCTCTTCGATTTCGACGGGACTCTCTCATTGATCCGCGAGGGCTGGACCGACGTCATGATTCCCATGATGGTCGAATATCTGGCGTCAACGCCGGCGGCTGAAGCCCGCCATGAGCTGGCGCCGCGCGTGGAAGAGTTCGTCATGCGCCTCAACGGGAAGCAGACGATCTATCAGATGATTCAGCTCGCCGACGAAGTCAAGAAGCGCGGCGGCACGCCGCGCGACCCGCTGGAATACAAACGCGAATACCACGACCTGCTGTGGCAGCGCATTTGCGGGCGGGTCGACGCATTGCAAAATGGAACCACAGTCGCCGAACAGTTGACGGTGCCCGGATCGCGCGAGCTCCTCGAGCGTCTTTCGCGCTCCGGCTGCGAGCTATACCTGGCCAGCGGCACCGACCTCGTTTACGTCCAGAACGAAGTTTGCGCCCTCAAACTCGACCAATTTTTCGGCCCGAATATCTTCGGGGCCATCGACGATTACCAGAATTTTTCAAAGAAGCTGGTCATCGAACGGCTCGTGAATCAATTGCAGCTTGAGCCTGGCGCCCTGATCGGCTTCGGCGACGGGTTTGTGGAAATCGAAGAGGTGAAGCGCGCGGGCGGCGTCGCCGTGGGAGTCGCCAGCGACGAAAAGCGGCGCACGGGCATCAACGACTGGAAGCGGAACCGGCTGATTCAAGCGGGCGCCGACATCATCATTCCCGACTACCGCGACCTCGACGCGCTGCTCGAATTGCTGGGGCTGAGCAAACCACCGGTATGACCGGCCAAATTCCCGCGTGTTCGTCGCATCCTTGATCGCGGTCAGGTATCGTCAATTGCGGAGAAATTCGAATTATGCAGCACAGAATTCTACGAGCCGGCGCGCTCTTATTGACGCTGGCGGCAGCGATCGTCCTGTCGGAACGCGGGTTTTTTGCGGGTCGAGACCAAACCGGCCTTGCCCGCCTGGCCCTCGGGAACGATGCCGATCAAAAAGAATCGACGGCCGATGGGCAAGATTTCAAAGACGAGTTGCCGCGCATTCCTCCGCATGAACCGGCCGACGCACTGAAGACCTTCAAGACGCTGCCCGGTTTTCGCCTGGAGCAGGCGGCCTCTGAGCCACTCGTGCACTCGCCCGTCGCGCTGTCGTTCGATGCAAACGGCCGCATGTACGTCGTCGAGATGATCGACTATTCGGAACAGGACAAGGAATTCCTGGGAAGGGTGCAGTTGCTGGAAGACACCGACGCCGACGGCCGCTTCGACAAGCACACGGTCTTTGCCGACAAGCTGTCGTGGCCAACAGCCATCGCGTGTTACGACGGCGGAGTGTTCGTCGGAGCCGCCCCGGATATTTTTTATTTGAAAGACACCGACGGCGACGGCCGGGCCGATGTCCGCAAGACGGTTTTCACCGGATTCGGCCGCAGCAACGTGCAGGGTCTGTTCAACAGTTTTCACTGGGGGCTCGATAACCGCATTCACGGCGCCACGAGCAGCTCGGGCGCGCTCGTGAGACGTCCCGATCAGCCCGATGCCGCTCCGATCGCGCTGGCGGGCCGCGATTTTTCGTTCAATCCCCACACGCTCGAACTTTCGCCGACCAGCGGCGGAGCGCAGCACGGCATGAGTTTCGACGACTGGGGACGCAAATTTCTTTCGTCGAACAGCGACCACATTCAGCTCGTGATGTATGAAGACCGATACCTGGCACGCAACCCGCACCTTGCGGCGCCAGGCCCGCGGCTCAGCATTGCCGCCGACGGTCCGCAGGCCGAAGTTTACCGCATCAGCCCGGTCGAGCCGTGGCGCATCGTGCGCACCAGGCTGCGGGTTTCCGGCAAAGTGCAGGGGCCGATCGAGGGAGGAGGCCGGGCCGCCGGGTATTTCACCGGCGCGACGGGCGTCACGATCTACCGCGGCGATGCCTGGCCCGCGGAATACCGTGGGCAGGCGTTCGTCGGCGATGTGGGAAGCAATATCGTGCACCGCAAGTCGCTCGAGGCGGATGGCGTCGGCCTCGTCGCCCGGCGCGTTGATGAAAAGAAGGAGTTCATCGCCTCGACCGACATCTGGTTTCGCCCGGCCCAGTTCGCCAACGGCCCCGACGGCAACTTGTACGTGATCGACGTTTATCGCGAAGTGATCGAGCATCCCGCCAGTCTGCCTCCGGTCATCAAGCGACATCTCGACCTCACCAGCGGCCGCGACCGCGGACGCATCTATCGCGTAGCGCCCGATGGATTCAAACGACCGCCGGCCACGCGGCTGGCACAATCGAGCACGGCAGAGCTTGTCGCCACATTGGCGCACCGCAATGGCTGGCATCGCGACACGGCGGCGCGGCTGCTGTTCGAACGCGGCGATCGGAGTGCGATCGCCCTACTCGAACAATTGGCCTCTCGCGCGCCGCTTCCCGAAGGCCGGATGCACGCGCTCTACGCCCTCGCAGGTCTTGGCGCATTGACGGACGAGGTCGTCCTGCCGCGCTTGGCCGACGAGCATCCCCGCGTTCGCGAGCACGCGACCCGTTTGTCTGAATCGCTGGCGGCCGATTCTCCGCAGATTCGCGAGCGGCTCGTGTCGCTGGCAGGCGATGACGACCTGCGCGTGCGCTATCAAGTTGCATTCACGCTGGGCGCGCTTCCAGAAGGCTCGAAGACGGTCGCCTTGGCCAAAATCTTACGGCATGACGGAAGCGACAAATGGATTCGGCTGGCCGCCTTCAGCTCGCTGGCGGAAGGCGGTTCGGATGTTCTCGCGAATTTGGCGGGCGATTCGAGTTTCCGTTCGTCCGCCGCCGGACGCACGGTGCTTTCTGAATTGGCGACCTTGATCGGCGTTCAAGCGCGACAGAATGAAGTGCTCGCCGTTCTGAAGTCGCTCGATGGCCTTCCTCCCGGGAGCAAGCAAGAGGCGACCCTGCTGGCGGCCGGGCTGAGCGAGGGGCTTCTCCGCAGCGGCTCTCCGCTCAGGACGCAGGTGGCCGCCCGGCCCGGAAAAGCGAAAGAACTGCTCGCAGAGCTTTTGGCCAGCGCGCGCACTGCGGCCGCTGATGAGACGCGCAAGCTGCCCGAGCGCCTCGAGGCCATCCGCACGCTGGCGCTGGCGGCCTTTGCCGATAGCCGGGAGCTGCTGCCGTCCTTATTGGGCACGCGCCAACCGCAGGACGTGCAGCTTGCGGCCCTGGGAGTGCTCTCGCGTTTCACCGATCCTGAGATCGGGACGATTTTGACCGCAAATTGGCCGACGTTCAGCCCCAAGCTGCGTGCCGCGGCGACGGAAGCGATTTTCTCGCGTGGAGAGTGGCTCGTGACGTTTGTGGAGGCGGTCCAAAAAGAGGAGATCCCCGTCTCGGACCTGGAACCGGCCCGCGTGCGCCTGCTGGAATCGCACGCCAACCCGGCAGTGCGCGATAAGGCCAAGGAAATTTCCCAAAAGCTGAAACTCGGACGACGGCAGGACGTGCTGGAGGCTTACAAGCCGGCCTTGACGCTGGCCGGCGATTCGGCCAAGGGCAAGGCCCACTTTCAAAAAGCATGCTCGGTGTGCCACCGGCTCGATGACGTGGGCACCGAAATTGGCCCCAACCTGGCGACGCTTCAGAACCGCGGCGCCGAGGCGATTCTTTTGAATGTGCTCGATCCGAATCGCGAAGTGAACCCGCAATACGTCAATTACATCGTGGTCACGACCGAGGGCAAGTCGATCACCGGGCTGATCGCCGCCGAAACCGCCACCAGCGTCACGCTCAAGCGTCAGGAAAACGCGACCGATACGATTCTGCGAGGCAACATCGACGAACTCCGCAGCACGGGGCTGTCGATCATGCCCGAAGGCCTCGAAAAACAGCTCGACCAGCAGGCCATGGCCGATTTGATCGCCTATCTCTTGTCGGTGAAGTGAGTCGGCCTCACTCGACCGTCACGCTCTTGGCGAGGTTTCGCGGACGGTCGACATTGCATCCGCGCAAGACCGCGATGTGATAGGCCAGAAGCTGCAACGGGATCACCGTGACCAAGGGTTGCAGGTAATCTTCGACCTGCGGGACATAGATCACGTCGTCGGCGATGCGGGCGATGTTTTCGTCTTCTTCGCAGGCGATCGCAATCACCGGTCCTTTGCGGGCTTTGACCTCTTCCAGATTGCTCATCACTTTGGGATACATGTTGCCTTGCGGGATCACGAAGACGCTGGGCGTGTTTTCGTCGACCAGGGCGATCGGGCCGTGCTTCATTTCGGCGGCGGGGTAGCCTTCGGCATGTATGTAACTGATCTCCTTCAGTTTGAGCGCGCCTTCGAGCGCGACGGGAAAGTTGTATCCGCGGCCCATATAGAGGCAGTTGTTGGCCTGATAATATTTGCGGGCGATTTCTTTCACGTCGTCGTGGCAACGCAGCGTCTTGCGGATCATCTCGGGGATATTCATCAGATGGGCGATGATCCGTTTGCCCGCCGGATACGACAAATGCCGCAGGCGGCCCATGTACAGCGCCAACAGCGTGAGCACCGTCACCTGCGACGTAAAGGCCTTGGTCGAGGCGACGCCGATTTCGGGGCCGGCGTGCAGATAGACGCCTCCGTCGGCCTCGCGGGCGATCGATGAGCCCACCACATTGCAAATGGCGAGCGTCGGGTGCCCTTTGCGCTGGCTTTCGCGCAGGGCGGCGAGCGTATCGGCCGTTTCGCCGCTTTGGGTGATGGCGAAGACCATCGTCGTATCCGACAACGGTGGATTGCGATAGCGGAACTCGCTGGCGTATTCGACTTCCACGGGAATGCGGGCGAATTCTTCGATCAGGTATTCGCCCACGAGCCCTGCGTGCCAACTCGTCCCGCAGCCTGTGAGCACGATCCGGTCGATGCGGCGAAGCTGCTGCACGTCGAGGTTGAGGCCGCCGAACCTGGCGGTCGAGGCCTCGTCGTCGAGACGGCCGCGCAAGGCGTTTTCGACGCTCGTCGGTTGCTCGAAGATCTCTTTGAGCATGTAGTGCTCAAAGTCGCCCAGATCGCTGTCGCCGGCCGATTGATCGAGCACGGTGATCGAGGGAGCCGTGCGGCCATGGTCGCGGTGGATGACTTCCATCCCCTCGGGCGACAAAAGGGCCAGCTCGTGATCGCCCAGGTAAACGACCTCATCGGTGTAACCCACCAGAGGGCTGGCGTCGCTGGCCAGATAATATTCTTCCTTGCCGATGCCCACGACCAGAGGGCTTCCCAAACGCGCGCCGATCAATAAATCGGGATGATTGCGGAACAAAATTCCCAGGCCGAACGTCCCTTTCAGACACTTGAGGGCCAGTTGCACGGCAGAGAGCACGGTCTTGCGATGGAGAGGGGCGTGGCCAAGCCGCACCTGTTCGTCCAGATGATGGGCGATGAGATGGGCGATGACTTCGGTATCGGTGCTGGAGCGAAACGAGTATCCGAGCGCTTGCAGACGCTCGCGAAGGGCGGCGTAATTCTCAATCACCCCGTTATGCACGAGGGCCAGTTCGCCATTGCCTC
Organism: Planctomycetaceae bacterium; assembly: GCA_035294845.1. Taxonomy (GTDB): domain Bacteria; phylum Planctomycetota; class Planctomycetia; order Planctomycetales; family Planctomycetaceae; genus JACQFH01. The sequence continues at coordinate 6,182 of DATGKC010000377.1, forward strand.
CCACGTGCGGATGTGAATTCACGTCCGATATCCCGCCGTGCGTGGCCCAGCGCGTGTGGCCGATTCCCAGCGTTCCCGAGAGCGGCTCGGCGGCGAGCAACCGTTCCAGCTCCAAAACGCGGCCGACCCGCTTGCGAACGGCGATCTCACCTCGGTCGTAAACGGCAATTCCGGCGCTGTCGTACCCGCGGTACTCCAGCCGCCGCAACCCTTCCATCAACACGTCGACCGCATCGCGTTGTCCCTTTCCGACGTATCCGACAATTCCGCACATGGTGAGCTCCGGTGGTGGGGTGCGCTTGCGTGGCGGGCGAGCCAGGGAGCCGGCAAGACCGGCAAAAGGCGCATAAGCATAGCTCACAGTTCTGCCTCAGGCGAGACGAGGCTTCTTTCGACGCCAGGCGCGATGCGAATGCGACTGCCGGCGCGAGGGAAGTATCATAGATATGAGCGGGACCGAACTGCGCAGCACCCCGATGAGGGGTGCAAGATAGT
>DATGKC010000378.1:0-3417 GCA_035294845.1 Planctomycetaceae bacterium
GAAACTGGGCGTCTACGAATTCATTCCAGACCGTGCGAAAACTCTTGCCATCGCGGCGGAGATGCCAGCGGATCAGCAAAGGTCCCTTCTCGGCGAGAAACAGCATGTCGACGGAATCGTCGTCTGCGTCAGCGGCGCTAATGTCGCCGGCCTTCGTGTCAGGCGCCGTTGCCGGCTCATCATCGGCAGCCGCCCTCGATGCGCCTCCCAGCGCGGCGACGGCAGCCAGAATCACCGTGCCAATGTTGCGCATGATCGGCGCCTTGTGCTGAGAATCGCCTCAAACCCACGGGCCGCCGCACGTGGTTTAGGCGCTCGACATTGTAGATTGCCAATCCGCCATTGCAAATTGCAAATTGATCAGGCGAGCCACGGGCGTCAGCCCACGGGTTGCCGGCTGACGAATGAGAATTGCAGATCAGCATCCTCAGCACCGCAGGGCGGGTGCAAATTAGAGAAGCCGACCCGGGCTTTTTATGCCAGCAGCTCTTCGATCGGCTTGGCCTCGGGGTCGGCGATGCGAATCGGGCGGCCCACGTTCGAGGCGTTTTGCTTCATGGGGTCGATGCCCAGCGCCAGGCACGCCGTCGCCAGAAAATCGCCCACCGCCACCGGGCGATCGGCGACAGTCATTCCGTCGGGACTCGTTTTGCCCACCACCTGCCCGCCGCGGATGCCGCCGCCGCTCAGCACGGTCGTCCAGGCGGCGGGGAAGTGGTCGCGGCCCGTGTTGTTTGTGATCTTGGGCGTGCGGCCGAATTCACCCATCCACACAATCAGCGTCGAATCCAACAGGCCTCGCGTCGCCAGGTCCTCCAGCAGCGTGGCCCAGGCCGGGTCGAGAACGCCCGACAACCGTTTCACCTGTTCGAAATTGTCCATGTGCGTGTCCCAGCCCAATCCCTGGCCCCCCTGGACGCCATTGAGCGACACCTCGACGAAGGGCACTCCACGCTCGATCAGCCGCCGCGCCAACAGGCACCCTTGACCGAACTGGTTGCGGCCATAGGCGTCGCGCAGGGCGTCGGGCTCTTGCGCCAGGTCGAACGCCTTGACGGCTTCCGAGCGCATCATGCGCACCGCCTGGAGGTACGCGGCGCGATGGCTGGTCGGCGGCACGCCCGGATGCCGCGACGCAAAATCGGTTTCGAATTCGCCGAGCAGCGCGAGCCGCGCGTCGGTCTGCTCCGGCGCGACTCCGGCCGGCGCGGCCAGATTCTTCACCTGCAAGGCCTTTTCGTAATCGGCGTTTCGACCCGGAAACGGATTGCCGTCGCCGACCACGAGCGGGGCGTACTTGGGGCCCAAAAATCCGGGACCGAACGCGGCGGGGCTGAGAATGCGGTACGGGGCCACGCTCACGAAGTTCGGGAGCTCGCTGCCGTCGTTGCCCAGCTCGCGGCTCCAAACCGACCCGAGCGTGGGATACTGCACAGGCCCCTGCGGAAGGTAACCGGTCCGCAAGAGGTATGTGGCCCGTGCGTGATCTCCCTCTTTGGTCGCCAGCGAGCGAATGATCGCACAGTGTTCCGTCTGCATCGCCAGCTTCGGGAGATGCTCGGAGATTTGAATCCCCGGCACGGACGTGTCGATCGCCGCGTAGGGCCCGCCGTTTTCGTGGTCTGGCTTGAGGTCGAACGTGTCCATCTGGCTGGGTCCCCCCGCCATCCACAAGAGGATGCACGAGCGGCGGCGTTCTTTGCTGTCGGCCGCTTCTTCGGCCAGTGCCGCCAGCCAGCCCGACATCGAAACGCCGAAAGCCCCACAGGCCGAAAGCCTGAGCCAATCGCGGCGGGATAGAGACGGCGACGATGAACGCGTATTGATTTTCATGGCCTTGCCGGTTCCAGACGAACTCACCTGTTGAATAGAAACTCGCTGCTATTGAGCAGCGCCCAGAATACGTCGCTGAGGGCTTTCTTCGGATCTTTGGCCGCGCCGCCGGCATCGACGTACTTGACCAGCTTTTCCAACTCGTCCTCGCGGGGCTTGCGGCTGAAGGCGGCCAGATACAAAGCTTCGATTCGCTCACCGGTCGTCATCAGGGGAAAATCGGCCACGGCCGAAAGAGTCGCGCTCTTCTCCAGGCCCGTGGCGTCGGAAATGAACTGGCCGTTCATCATCGACAGGGCCTGCAAGATCGTCGTGTGCTGTTCGATGACCGAATCGCGACGGTTATCGAACATCTGCACGAAATCTTCGCGCGCTCCGGTGTTCATCATGCCCACGTTGTTGCGATTGGCGTAAGGCTCGTAGTAGCCGGTGGCCTGCCCGATGCTGTCGAAAAGCTGCTCGGGAGAAAGCCCCTTGAGCGCCATGCGGGCAAATAGCCGCGGGTTCTCTTGGCTCTTGTCGGTCTGCCGGCTGCTGAGCTGGTAAGTCCGGCTGGCGGTGATGGCGCGGATCAGGAATTTGAAGTCGAACTTGTGCACCACGAACTCGCGGGCCAATTCGTCAAGCAGCTCGGGATGGCTGGGAGGGTTGTCGGCGGTGAAATCGTCGACGGGGTTCACGATGCCGACGCCGAAGAATTGCCCCCACAGACGGTTGACCGCCGTGCGGGCAAAGTACGAATTGCCGCTCGAGATCATCCAATCGGCCAGCAGGTTTCGCGGGCTGTCGCGAAATTTGAGCTGGGGCTGCGCTCCGTCGAGATGCGTGGGGACGACTTTCTTCTCGGTCCCGGGAATCGTCAGCTCGCGGCGGCCGAACATCTCGCGAATCGCATCGAGCGCGCCCTTATCGCCGTTCTGATCGCGCTCGACCCCCGCGAAAAAGGCGGCGTAGCCCCAGAACTGCTCGCGCTTCCAGTCGTCGAACGGATGATCGTGGCACTGCGCGCATTCGATGCGCACCCCCAGAAACATCCGCGCCGTCCCCGCCGCCAGGTTTTCGGGCTTAAGCTGTTTGGCCTGGTAAAAGCCGACCGGGGTGACATCCGACTGCGGCTGAAAAGGATTGGTGGCCAGCCTCGGGTCGACCGGCACCGTCAGGATCTCGCGGACGAGCACGTCGAAGCCGGTGTTCGCGGTCAATTGCTTACGGAGCCACGCCTCGAAGCCGGGAATCACGAACTGAATGTCGCGGTCGGAATCGGCTTCCGGCAGCATGACCGAGCGCCAGACGTTGGCGAAGTGCATAATGTACGCGGGGCCGTCGAGCAGGCGCTCGACCAGGTTTTGCCGTTTTTCGGGCGATGAATCGTCGAGAAACTCGTGCAATTCGGAAACCGTTGGAATCTTGCCGGCGATGTCGAGCGATACGCGGCGGATGAAGGCCGCATCATCGGCCGGCGGCGCGGGGACTGCTTGGGCGGCTTTCCAGCGAAAGGCGATCAGTTCATCGATCCGCCGCGCCAGAAGGCGCGCGTCGTCTTGCCCGGCCGGCGCGGTCGTCTCGGTCGCGGGGGCTTCTCCG
>DATGKC010000379.1:0-2211 GCA_035294845.1 Planctomycetaceae bacterium
TGGACATCCCAAACCGACGATGTATGCCTCGCATCGGCCAGGAGCTTGCCGTTGGGCGAAAAGGCGATGCTCGACGACTGCCCCTCGGTGCGCCACGAAAGTCGTTCCTCTCCGGTCGCCGCGTCCCAGGTCCAAATGATGCCTCGCGTGCTGCTTTTGATCGAGTCGCCGTCGGCCTCATACGGCACGCCGGCTGCGGCAAGCACCGTCCCATCGGTAGAAATGTCGACGTCGAAAAGTCGAAATCCCTTCGTTTCCAGCGACAGGCGCTCGGTCCAAGTACCGACGTCATAGAGCTTGATGGAGCCGCCGCGGCAGCCCACCAGAAGCGTTCGTCCATCGCGATCGAAATGCAGGAAGTTCGGCGTTGACGATTGCGGCAGGATCGCCAGCTCATTGCCGGTCGTGACATTCCAAATCCGCGCCGTTCGATCGAAACTGCCCGAGACGAGGAATTTTCCGTCCGGCGAATAGACGACCGCAAGCACCGTATTCGTGTGGCCTTTGAGCACGTCGCGTGTCTGCCGCGTATTGAAGTCCCATATTCGCACTTCGCCGTCGCGGCTGTTCAGAAGATGGCCGGCCGTGGCCAGCGTTGTTCGGTCAGGCGAGATCCCGACGGCACTCAACCCGCCGAATTCGCCCTCAAATCGGGCGATTTCAGCGGCCGATTTTGCATTCCAGAGGCGCAGCTCGCCGCGCGTCGTCCCTTTCTGCAGCGCTTCGCGCAAATCGCCTCCATCGAGCCAGCCGGCAGTCACCAGCGTCTCTCCCTTGCGATCGAAGGCGAATCCCTTGACGAAATGGTTCGACCCTCCGAAACGCAGTGTCGGCTGCAACACGACCTTGCGCAGCTCGGCCGGTGTCGGCTCGCGAAGCTTGAGGAAGATTGGAGGCAGAAAATCGCGCTCGGTGATCTCGACCTCGACAGTCGATTCGGGAATGCGTTTTAACGTCTCTTCCCGAGTTGTTTCAACTCTGATTCGGGCGAACCCGGGGAGCACGTAGCACTCGAACGCGCCGCGATCGTTCGTCTTGGCCCGCGCAGACGAAACCAGTACGCGGTGTTCCTTGTCGCGCGTCACCGAAACGTCCACATGGCAGTTGAGGACCGGTCTTCCTGAATCACCCACGACAACCATGCCTCTCACACGCCGGCCCTTCTGTACAGTCAAGTCGAGCGTTGTGGCTTCACCCGCTTGAACATTGACGCCTTGTTGGACGGATCCCAATAACTCGCGGTTCTCGGGACCGGCGCTAACCTGTACATCGTGCGGATCGTCCTTCAATCCGCCGATTTCATACTTCCCCTCGGCGTCCGTCACGGAGAAACCTCCCGTGCCAAAGTCTGCCTCCGGATCTTCGCCGCGCCGAACACGCTGCATCCCCCTGCGCTTAATCGCATTGAGTCGACTGGCCGAGACAGCGATGCCCTTAACCGGCCGGCCGGTATCGGCAAACACGACTTTGCCGGAAATGCGTCCGGCTGGGATCATATTCAAGTCTCCGACGTCGTCGCGATTGTCCAGACGCAGGCGGCGCACGACCCAGGCCGGATGCATCACAAAAAGTGTCACCTCGGTCTCGTTCGGCACTGCGAGTCGGAATCGCCCCGCGTCGTCGGTTGTGGCCGACGGCAGCGGCAGCTCGTCGGTCATGCCGAATCCGTACAAGAACAAACTGCCGTTCGTAGTATTCCTCAGTGATTGGATCTGAACGCTAACACCGGCGAGCGGCTGTTTGTCGGGCCCCAATACGCGGCCTTTGATCGTCCGTTGGATCGGAAGCAGCGCTAATTGAAATGGCCCTGGTTTCTCGGGCTTGCCGATCGTTTGGCTTCGAGCGCCGGACGAAGGAATTTGGAACCAGGCCAGACCGCCGGCTTCGTCGCGCGCAATGCAGATCAGTTCTTCGCCGGCAAACAAAGGATTTTTGAACCAGTCCGCCGGGACGCGAATTTCGCCGTTGCGATCGCTGACGAACGTCTCTTCCATGCGCCCCGATTGCCGGAAAGCGCGGACCTTGAACTCGACGAGCGGCTCACCGCGCGCCGAAACGAGCGTACCGGTGACATTGCTTGCGGGCTCGTCGTCGGCCGCAGCGGCGTCGGGAACGCCGCCGTCGGCCTGCGCGGCGATTTTCGCCCGTGGTACCGCAGAGATTTCGTTTTTTTCACCCGGAGGAAAAATGTCGCGCAGCGAGAGCTTTGAG
>DATGKC010000380.1:0-2180 GCA_035294845.1 Planctomycetaceae bacterium
GTGTAATGTTCGCCGGAAGCGACGCCCAGCGGCATTCCGCCGGCCGTTTCGCCCAGATTGCGAACTTTTCCGTCGCGCAGAATCAAAGGCGGATGTTCGCCCGCCGCGGCATAGACCAGCGTGTGCGTCCGCGGAAACCAGGCCGCCACGGTCGCCGACACGTATAAATCGTTGATTCCCAAAAGCGTCAGTTCCGAGTTGATCCATTGCAGGCACCGCGCGGGCTCGGCCGTCAGCGCGACCCAGCGCTGCAGCTCGGCCCTTAGCAGCATGCTGTTCATCGCCGCTTTGACGCCGTGCGTCATCGGGTCGAACAACGACATGATCCAGCGGTTGTTCAATTCGAAGCTTTCGAAACAATCGCCTCCCAGCATGCCGCTGGGAAGATACATTACATCCACCATCATTCCCGGCAAGCTCATGCGGCGGCAGGGTGTCAAGCGCTGATGGATGACGGCGGCCAGGTGCCGCTCTTCCGCCCGCTGATCGAGCAACTGCACGCGACTGGCAGGCGTTTCGGGGAGCTCGATCGTCACCTGTACGCGGTCTTTGTCTTCGACGATCAGCTCGAAGCGGCCGACGACGATCGTATCTCCCGCGTTCAATTTTTCCTTTGTGACCTTGAGGCCATTTACATAAGTGCCGTTCGTGCTCCCGCAATCTTCAATCAGGCACAGCTTTCCTTCCATCCAGAAACGGCAATGCTGGCGCGAGACCGAGGTGTGATCGAGACGGATGTCGGCAGATTCAGCGCGGCCAAGAACCTTCGGCGTTTCGAGAATATCTTCGGACCAGGTGTCGCCCGAGATATCGGCCAAGGTCAACATGAAAGTCATGTTGTGCATTATTCACTGACGCCGAGGCGATTCCAATCATAAACGTGCGTTTTTGCGAGCCGCGGCGAAATTCCGAAAATCGTAAAGAAACCGGTTTTTTTGTTTGCAATTTGAAAACGGGTTATGTAGGCTTTCTCATTAGATGTGGGTTTTGTGCCCATTTGATCTTTCAAAATAAGTTGCATGTGGGTTTCCTGCCCATTATCATGACGTGGCGTCCGCGGGAATGCGGGTCTTGTGGCTCATCTGGCCTTAAGCGTCGTGCGTGATGGCTTCGCCTCAACCGGCCCTCTTTCTGTCCGGCGAATTCAAGCGCGTCGTGGATGACCGCTATCGAATTACGTTGCCTCCGGAATTGGCCGAGCCGATTTCTGATCGCGAAGGAGACGTGATTCTTGCCAAAGAGCGCGCAGGATGTTTGAGCCTGTGGCGTGCCGGCGACTGGCAGCAGCGCATCGACGACGGAGTGAATTTGATCCGCCAGAAGATGCAAGCCGGGCGCATGGAGCAAAAATGGGGTGACGTGCAGCGCCTGGGGCGACTGCTCTCGACTCGGTCGCGAACCGTTCGACTGGCGAACCGCTCGCGACTGGTGATTCCCGAAGGCTTCCGCGAGTTCCTCGACGTTCCCTGCGAGAGCGAGGTGATGCTGGTGGGGGCGGCGATCTGCGTCGAAATCTGGAACCCACTGGCGTGGCTTGAGCTTTTACGGGAGGAAATGCCCTCGTTCGGCGTGCTCTTCAAAGAGCTTTCGGATTGATTGGTTCGATCGACCGACGCTCGCGAGATCCCCGAAACTTCGAATGCAAGCACCACGCATGCCCGGCCCTGAGGAGAGTTGCGATGACTCACTCGGTTTCGGAATCCAGGCGACACCAAGCGTTCATGTACCACGGACGGCTGGTTGGCATGGATGCCGCTTCTTTCCCTGGCCGGGCATGCGTATTTTTGCGCCTGAAGGTTCCCACGCACGGCCCGTTGATTCTGCAAGCGCGGCCGAAGGCCGCAATCGAACCGATAAAAAAAAAGAGAAGTGACCGGGGATTTCGCGGATACGCGCGGATTCGCAAATTGACCCTCGTCGTGTTTATCCGCGCGTATCGGCAATGCAAACAGTTCATATTTGCGCGCCGCGCGAAGAATTTCATGCGGCGAGTCCTATAAGTTGTGTGACGTCGGGACAACCGGGGCCCGGCTGGGAACCGGCAACCTGAAAGGTTGCAAGCCGATAGCCGGGGGTCGAGCATAGCGAAGACCCCCGGAGAGAGCGCGTCGATCGGCAGCACCCTGGCAAGGGTGCCAGGCGAATGGAACTTCGAATGCCATTCAGGCCGAACAACACCG
>DATGKC010000381.1:0-10314 GCA_035294845.1 Planctomycetaceae bacterium
CTTCGTGCAGGCGCTGGAGGCGGGCGCGGTCGAATGGTCGCACATGCACGAGCTGTCGGAGGTAGTCGCCGGCCGCGACACCGGCCGCAAAACCGCCGAAAGCATCACGCTGTTTAAGTCGGTGGGGCTGGCCATCGAAGACGTGGCCCTCGCCGCGCGTCTGGTGGAACTGGCCGAGAAAGAGGGCCTGGGACGGCGATTGCCGTTTTAGCGGCGCTACGCAATTGCTTTTTCAGGCGAATTGATCCGGCTACAATGTCGCCGTGATCGACTCGGCGCCACAAAACCAGGCCCGCGCAGAACCTGCGCGCAATTTGTCGGTGCGGCGCTCCGGCATGCAAGAGCTGGGACTCATGGGAGTCATTCTCATGCTGGGGGCTCTATTGACTCTATTTGGCGGCTCGACCGAAAGGCGCTGGCGCGATCCGGAAACAGGGAAAGATTTCCGCAGCGTGCGGAACAAGTTTCTCAACGTCGATCGCCTGCTGACCTTGGCCAAGAACACGTCGTTTTTTGCGATCATGGCGATCGGGGCGACCGTGGTCATCGTGGCTGGAGGCATCGACCTGTCGGTCGCCGGGATTTACGTCCTTTCGGGACTTGCCGGGGCGGTGCTATTGCACGAGTTCGGACCGGCCGGCCGCTGGCCGGACCTCCCCGGGATCGTGGTTGTTCTCGTTACGATGGCCGCCTGCCTGGGGACAGGAGCGGTCTGCGGTCTGATCAACGGCTTGGGGGTGATCGGACTGCGATTGCACCCCTTCCTCATTACATTGGGAACGATGAGCATTTTTCGCGGAATCGCGTTCGTGACGACCAAGGCACAGTCGATCGGTCAGTTTCATCCGGCGTTCGTTGACGGATTCATCAGCCGGCGGTTTCCGCTTTGGGGGGGCAAAGACGAGTTCATCTATCCGATTCCCCTTCTGGTATTGATCGCGGTTGGCGTGTGGGGAAGCGTGTATCTGGCGCGCACCGTAACCGGGCGCAAATTGCATGCCATCGGCGGCAACGAGATTGCCGCGCGGTATGCGGGTCTCGCGGTGCCGCGCCTCAAGGCCATGACGTATGTGCTGGCCGGGCTAACGGCGGGCATCGCGGCGATGATCAATATCGGGTACCACGGCTCGGCCGCCTCGGGAGACGGGCAGGGCTATGAGCTGGAGGTCATCGCGGCGGCCGTGGTCGGGGGAGCGAGCCTCGCAGGCGGTCGCGGCACGGCGCTGGGGGCGCTTTTAGGAGCGCTGATTATTCGATTGATCGTTGACGGCATCGTGATTCTCGACCTCGATCAGAATTACAGCCAAATCATCGTGGGATCGGTGATCGTTCTGGCGGCGACGCTCGACAAGGCGCAGTCGGCCTGGCGCGGCGCCGGGGCGACCTGATTCGGGCGGCGCGTTTGAACTCAACGTGCCGACAGCGCTCGGTTTAGATGCCATTTTCCCGCTATTTTTTAAAATTTTTTTCGGGCCGCGCGCACGATTGCGCGCATCGATCGGTGTGCGCCCGCGGCAGTCAGAACGGTCATTAGCCAACCAGAATGAGGCCGGCGCATGATGCACGGGCAGTCTCCAGAATTAGGTTCCCGTCAGACAACTGCTTGTCGTTCTCCCCGTCTGAGTCGAAATTTCGCCATTCCGCATTGCGGCTCCTGATAGGCGCTTAGGCCGGGCGATGTGATCACGCGCTTGGTGGCGAACGTGCCGGAGATGTCTCAGCGGCACGCGGTGTGCGAGTTGGCTCCGCGCAACTTTCGGCCTCTTCGTCACCCGTCTTTTTTTGCTCAGGAGTCATGCCATGAAACGTCGCCAATCCCAATCCAGCGCCTTTCCGATTTCGGCGGAAGTCCTCGAAGTGCGGGCGCTCTTATCCTCCGCTGCCCCGATGATGCTCGGCGGCTTGATCTCTCAGCACGAGAGCGCGTCCCAGACCGGCACTGTTGCTGCCACGGGTTTCACCGAAACCCCCCTCGTCTCGAACGTTCCCGGACTGGCGCCGAATACGGACCGCGAGCTGATAAACCCTTGGGGCTTCTTCGAGACCTCGTCCGGCCAGTTCCGCGTGGCTGCCAACGGCTCGGGCCAAGGCATCCTGTTCAACGCCCAGGGCCAAAAAAGCGGGGCCGACATTAACATACCGCCACCCGCGGGAAGCCCGTCCGGAAGCACCTCCACCCCAAACGGGGTGATCGATAACACCACATCCGACTTCGTCATCACTTTCAAAGGCCGCAGCGCCCCAGCCACGTTGCTGTTCTCGACCGAGGACGGCACCATCGCCGGCTGGAACCCCGCTCTGAGCCAGACTCGAGCCGTGATCGCGGCCGATCAGTCCAGCAACGGCGCTGTCTACAAACTGCTCGCGATGGGCCAGGCTGGGGGGGCGAATTACGTGTACGCCACCAACTTCCACAATGGCACCGTGGACGTTTTCGACTCGCACTTCGCGCCGCACACCTTCTTCGCCGGCCAGTTCACCGACCCGAACGCCCCATCCGGGTTCGCCCCATTTGGCGTGAAGAACGTCAACGGTGTCCTGTTCGTCACCTACGCCAAGCAAGATGCGGCGAGGCACGACGATGTGGCCGGCCCCGGCAACGGCTTCATCGACGAATTCACGACCGACGGACATTTCATCAAGCGCTTCGCCTCGGGTACGGCGGCGGGCGGCACACTGACCACCCTCAACTCGCCCATCGGCGCCACGATCGCGCCGGCCGGCTTTGGCCAATTCGGCGGCGACCTGCTGATTGGCAATTTCGGTGACAGCCACGTCAGCGCATTCGACCCGAGCACCGGCAAGTTCCTCGGCCAGCTTGAGGACACGGGCGGCCATCCGCTGGTCCTCACTGCCGGCATCACCGGCACCGGCGGGAACACCAAGGGGCTGTGGGGGATCGGCTTCGGCAACGGCCAAGGCGGCGCCGGCACGCAGACCCTCTTCTTCGCCGACGGCCCGAAAGATGAGACCGACGGCGTGTTCGGTGAAGTCAACGTGGCCACGGCTGCCTCTGACGCGCTGCGGGCTAGCCATCACCAAAGCCCAGACTCACAGCGCCTCGCGCTCACCCCAAACTCGGCTGTCAATGAGGGGACGCTGTTCCAGGCCGCGGCGCTCGCCGCCAATGACGTCTTGGCCGTCGGTGGCGATGAGTTCATCGATCCGACGACTGGGGTGCTACGCCATCGAATTGGGCGTTAGGAGAATGTAGGGAAATTGCAAATCGAAGCTTGTACAATGAAACCGCAACGCCTGACGTCGGCCGCGTCGCTCGGGCCGCGATTGTACTTCCAAGGTGTTTCATGTGCGCAATTCCGACGGGAACAGAAACGCGATCGGCAGCGGCCGAGCCCGGTCGGATCGCAGCGGCGCATCGTTGGATTCATTTGCCGCAGAGCCGGGGCCGAAGAGTTTTATTCATCGGCCTGTATCTGGCATTTTGCTGGGGGCTCGTTCAGATGGGGGCGAAGCTGCTCTGGAGCGTCCGCGGCGGAGTTCCCATAAATGAAACTGCGCAGATCTGGGACGTGTATTATCCGGAGCTCCGCAAATCGGGAGTGGGAGAGGCGCACCCGCGCCGAGCCGACGACCGATTCGACGTGCTGATGCTGGGCGGGTCGGTGCTGGAGCCGGAATGGGGGACGATCGCAGAAGACCTGGCCCGTAACCTGCACAGCGAACTGGGCGATCGGTTTCGCATTTTCAACCTGGCGCGCGCGGCGCACACCTCGCGCGACAGCCTGCTCAAGTATTCGCATCTGGCCGGGAAGGAGTTCGACCTCGTAATCGTCTACGACGGCATCAACGACGTGCGCATGAATTGCTGCCCCAGGGAATCGTTTCGCGATGATTATTCGCATTGCGGATGGTACCGCGGGATCGAGCGCCGGCTCAGCGCGGGCAAGATGGCGCTTCCCATTTCGCTGAACGAGCAGTTCGAGCTCGTGCGCGACACGATTCCTCTGACCGTTCCCGACGAAGCACAGAGGGAGCACGGCCGCGATATTAAGACCGCGCGCGCCTTGCGCCGTAATTTTGAAGAAATTCTGGGCCAGGCCCGCGCGCGCGGGGACTGTGTGCTGTTATCGACCTTTGCGTGCGATATACCCGCCGACTACACGCGCGAGAGATTTTCGCAGCATCGTCTGGCCTACGACGACAGTAACGACGCTTTCATCTGCGAGGCCGAAATGTGGGGCAACTTCGAAAATGTGATCGCCGCTGTCGCGGCTCAGAACGAGGCCATCCGCGAGCTGGCCGCCGCGCGGCCCGAAGTGTTGTTCGTCGATCAGGACGAGTTGATGCCCAAGCAAAAGCGGCTGTTTGTCGACCCTTGCCACCTGGCCGGCGCCGGCTGCCGCCAATTCGTCGAGAACCTCTGGCCCAAAGTAGAAGAGCGCCTCGATGGATGGAAAAGAACCGTCGCTGCCAGACATTAATCGCCGTGAAGCTTTCGCAGGCGGGCGCTCGTTCGCAAGATCAACTGGATACGTTCGAATTCATTCAGCCAGTCCTGGGTTACGCCTCCCAGAAGCGTGTGCTCTTCAGGAAAGAGTCCCGTGGGACAGGCGGGGCCGAACTCGTCGGCTGCCATTTTCCGGTACTTGGCGAGCGTGCGGTCGCCATACCAGCCGACCTGGTGATTGTCTTCGCTCAGAAAGAGCACCACCGGCACGCGCGCGGCGCCGCAAATCGAGAGGGCCTGGCCCAGTTCGGGATTGGCGTCGCGGTCGAAATAGCGAACCTTGATTCGCGGGTTCGAGATCGCGAAATGGTCGAAAATCGGACACTGATTGACGCAATCGCCGCACCACGCGCCGGCCAGGCACAAAACCTTCATCTCGCGTTTGAATCCGCCGAGCAGCTCTTCTTGGGTCGGCGACAGATCGACTTTCTCGTGCACCGCTTCCCACCGCCGGCGCTGTTCGTCGGTGCCGTACTTTGCGAGAAAATCATGGTACAAATAGCCGGAATCGAATTTCGCGCCGTAATCGAGCATGGCGTCCTCAAGCGAGCCGAAAAGTGGTAGCTGATCTCAATCCTTGCCGGGGTGCGCGATTTCATTCCAGTATCGGTCGAACGAATCGGAGTCGAAGTGCGGGTCGTTATCGCCGTCGTGGCACTTCGCGCACAGGTTGAAGGCGCTCTTCTTGTCGAGCCGTTGGAACTTCCGCCAGGTGAGAAGTTCATCGCTGGTTTTTTTGTCTTTGGCCCATTGGCGCTCGAGCTCGACGTGCCTTCCGCCGGGGCCGTGGCAGTTTTCACACTGCTGGCCTACGAGCTTGGGCGTCGCCTGTTCGCCGGTATAGCCCGTTTTGTAACGTACGATCTTTTGCGGGTCCCAACCTGTGACGTGACAAGCGACGCACTCCGGATCGTAGACCCGGTTGATCCAGTTGTTTTGCCCCTCGCGTCCGGTTTTCAGCGATTCGGTCGCGCCGGCATGTTTCGTCGTTTGCCAGACGTCCCAGGCCGACTTGTGGCACTCGCCGCAGACTTTCGCGCCCATGAACGCGTTCTCATCGATCGCTTGCGCGTTCCGCGGATCTTCCACCGCCAGCTCGGTGGCCACGAGGTTTCGATCTTTGAGCTCTTCCTGGTAGTCGCGCATGTGCTGCCCAATAGCGGGCGTGTCTTTGAAGCGCATTTCGTCGAGCGCGATCAGCTCGTACCGCAGTTTCTGTTCCGCCGCGTCGGGAAAATACCCGACGGCCGCCATGTATTTCCCCTTCTGCCCCGGCGCCACCAAGAGCGTTTTGTCTCCCACGAATTTTGGTTTGGGATCGGGGTCCTCCGATCCGCCCGCCGTCAGCACGATGTCGATCTCGGGAAACGTTTCCGCCAGCTTCCGAGACTCGTCGGGCTTCGCGTGAGACAAGAGGATGATGAGGTCGGGCCGTTCGGCCTTCAGCTCGGCCAGCACTTTTTTGAGACTCGTGGCGGGCTCGAGGATTTCAAACTGGAATTCGCCCGCTTGCGGTGCATCGGCTTTGAGGCTCATGCCGAATACCGCCGTCACGCCGATCTTCACTCCGCCGATTTGCAGAACGCGTTTGGTCAGCGGCGCGCCAGTAAATTTGGGATCGTCGAAGAACAATATGTTGGCCGCCAGAAAGGGGAGTTCGTCGGGACGATGGTAACTCAAAAAATCGAAACTGAGCTGCAGCTCTTCGACACCCAGCGCGACCGCGCCGTATCGCATGTCGGTGAGGCATCGCAAGGTCATGTCGAATTTCAATTTGCCCTGTTGACGTGTGGGATTGTTCACCAGGCCGCCGCCGTCGAAAGCCGTTACCGGCCATTCGCGCTCGCCGATTTGACGCAATAAATCGGCTCGTCGCGAAAGCCCCCCCAATTGATTGAGCGAGCAGCCGCACGGCTCAATGTATCCGTGCTGCTCGCCCGAAAAAACGATCACCGCTGCTGGCGACACCCAGCCTTCGAACAAGGGCTTCGGGGCCGGCGGCGCCGAAGGCTTGGCAATCGAAATCGCCGGCAAGGGTTCGGCCTGGCCGTTCGATTCGGTGGCCGGGGCTATCGCGGCATCTGAGGATTTGTCGCTTGCGGATCCGGTCCGATCGTCATCGGCGATCTCGTCGGCGGCGGCGGGCGAATCGACTTTGTCCGTCGTCAAGTTTCCAGCCGCGGGAACGGCCTCACCGGAATCGACGCCACGATCGTTGCGGGCATTTTCATGCGCCTGGCGGTACATGACGTAGCCGAATGCCCCGCAGACCAGAATTACCGCCAGCCCGGTCAGAATTATGCGATTCGTCATTGGTTATTCGTCCTTGAGGAGTAGCGTCGCGGTTAGCGCCGGGCGCTCAATAGGCGTTGAAAAGCACCAGCAGCTCAATTTCCGGCGCTTTGGAATGATTGGTGAGCAATCGAATTTGTCCTGGATTGTCTTCACGATGCGCCACTCGTGGCGCGCCGGCTGGATACTCGACGGTGAGCCGAAACCGCTCGTGCGGCGCATTCGATTTTGCCTCCGGCTCCAAAGTCACCTTCAGCGCGCCGGGCGTGCAGACGGGCGGCTGTTTCAAACGGAAACCCTCGTCAGGCGCTCCCCTCACAAAAAGTGTCAGCGCGGCTTTCTTTCCCGCCGACGCATCGAACCCGCCGAGCATGACCGCCATCCGGTCTTCGATCCAATCGCGGCCGATGACGCGAATCGGCCCGCGGCGCTGTCCGGAGACCAGCACGTTCAGCTCCATCGCGTTTCCCAGGCTGCCATCCGCGTTGCGCGCCGGGAGATCGGTCTTGATCGTCAAGGGGAACGCGAATGCCCCGACGGGTATCTGCGAGGTGAGAGTGACTCGCACCTCGTAGCCGGAAAGGCCCGAATTTTGCTCCAAAATGTCTTTATCGATGGGCAAGGCTGCGGCAGACATCAACGCCGTTCCGCTCTCCAGTGAAAGTATGCGAAAATCGTCCGACACCGGCGAAATGACGGTGCCGGTGAATTCCGTGGGACCGTCCTCGGCAAGTTCCGGGACGACCCAATCCTTTTCCGGGTTCGTTTTCAGCCGCGGAATCACCAAGCCCTTGATCGAAAGCTGAAAAATCTGCCTTTCAAGATGAGGATCGTTCGTGATGATTTCGGCGGTCTTGGCAAACTGATCGGCCTGCGCGGTCGGTTTCCAGGTGAGCGTGATTTTTGCCGATGCGCCCGGATCGAGCTGTCCGGTTTCCAGCTCGCTCACCGTGCACTGGCAGTTCGTTTTCCCTTTCTGCAGGATCAAGGGGGCCTCTCCCTCGTTGCGGACCGTGAACTCGTGCGAGCGTTCCTGGCCCACTTCCATTCGCCCGAAATCGAATTCGCTCTCTTCAAAAACCGCCTTCGGATGCTTTCCGGTCGCAGAGATTTTCGGGACGGCCGGGGCCTCGGAAAGCGCGAGTTTTGCCGGGGGCAGGGGCCTGGGCGACAACAACGCGACGACGCCCACGGTCGATGCCAGAACGGCAATGATCCCCGCCAGCACAGCTCCCAACCTCATATTAAGACCTTCCCAAAAACCAACGGCGTACAAAAATTGAAATGCCCGCTATCATTCTAGGTGACTGGCGGCAGCGGTCAAACCTCACCTTCGGCCCGAAATCCGGTTCATCAATTCGCGGCGCGCAACGGGAAGCCGCTTATCAATATGCCCGGCCGCCTCGTTGATTGCATCAAGCTCGCAGGCTCGATCGGCCGCCAGGCGTGCCTCGTTCATTCGTCCGACTTTCCAAAGGGCCTCCGCCAGTTCCGATTGCGCCGCGGCGCTGTTGGGATAGAGCGCGACCGCCCTCTCGAAAGCCTGGGCCGCAGCAGCGGCATCCTCTACCGCGCCGGTGTGGCTCAATTTGGCAAGATAAAGATGACCGAGCGCACGGTATTCCTCTGTGAATCGAGGATTCCGCGCGACCGCCTCGCGCTGCCAGGCGGCGCTGCGTTTAAACTCGTTCATTTGCCGGACATCCGATGCGAGCCATCGCTGAAAGGCAAGCTGTGAGAGCAGGCGATACGGTTCCGGCGAATAGGGGTCGGCGTTTGCCGCCCGACGGAACTCGCGTTCGGCTTTTGCAGGACTGCCTTGCTCGAACAGATCCTGTTTTCCTGCGGCGATCGCATTTCGCGCGGCGATGTCGGGATTCAGCCCGGTGAACCAGCATCCGAAGTACAAAGTTAAACCAGCCACGCCCAGCCCTGCGATCGGCCATCGGGACGACGATTCGAATTTCCATTGGGAGCCATCGTCGCTGCGTCTGCCCAGAATGACCAGAAACAACAGCAGTTGCGAGATGGCCGGCATGCCGATCCCGCCTGCGCCGAGCAAGTGCACGGCCAGCGCAGCAAATGCTGCTGCGAAAACCACCGGCGGAAATTCGCGCTCGAAGAGCCTTTTGCAAGTTGCGGCCGCGCTGAGCCAGCCTGTTGAGAGCAGCAGAGTTGTTTCGCCGTTCGCCGCTCCGGCAAAGAATACGGCGGGATGCGCCAGTCCGCCGCCGGCCAGCATTGTCAATCGCACAGAGCGGTCGACGGGTGCTTCGAGTAAGTTCCCGTCACTGCGAGTCAATAACGGTCGCAAACCCGCCGCGCACACGCTGACCAGTCCCAAAAGTCCCACGAGACCCCCGTTAGCCCAAGCGTCCAGCATGAGATTATGAGGATCGGCGATTTCTTCACTCGATTCGGCCAGTTTGAACGGCAGATAGTTTTGCCGGAAATTGCCCGGCCCCACGCCGACAAGAGCGTTTCGCGGGCTGGAAACCAGCATTCGCCAGGTTCCAGTCCAGTATTGGGCGCGATACCTCAGCGATTTACCCGATTCGGAGATGACAAATCGGTCGAGGCCCCCGGTCAAGCCGGCAATCATCACAACACCGATCACGGCCGCCAGGCCGTACGCCAGGGCCCACCACGGGCGCCGAGTAGAACGGGCGCGTCGTCGGAAAACGGCGATCCCCCATGAGGCCAGTCCCGCGGCCAATCCGACAAACGCCGTTCGGCTCTTCGTAAGGAGCAAACAGTACAAAATCACGATTGCCAGAACGGCCCCGATCGCGACTTGCCAGCGTGCGACGCGGCCGGCGGCGTAGACGAGCGCCGCGAGCCAGACGATCGACGCACATGCCAGGAATCCCGCCAGCGTGTTGGCCAGCGCGAACAGACCATTGGGTTCGCTGGAGTACAAGCGCTGTTCCCACAGGACGCGCGCCGCCTGGTCGACCGGAATATCGTTGCGTACAAGCTCGGCGCGCAGGCGCTGAAGCGCGCGCTCCCATTCGACGGCCGCGCTAGGGTTGAAAGGCCGCCCGGCGAGCTCCAGCGCCTGCTGTTCGGCTTTCAGCTTTTCATATTCGCGCCTGGTTTGGGCGTAGCTCACGTCATGCTGCCACAGTCCCAGCCCCGCGAGCGGAATGGCCGTGACCGCCACGGCTGTCAAAAGGCCGGTCCGGACCGCCGGCGACGCGAGAATTTGTCGCATCAGAAAAAACGTCACACCAAGGCCGCACCATTCCCAGAGCATATTGAGGGCCGCGCGTTTGTCTCCCTCGCTTGCGATGACGACCAGGGCCCCGGCGATATGGCCCAGGCACAGGCAGGCGACCGCCATATCGAACCAGCCGACATCGAGAGTCAGCCCACCCTGCCGATATGCCGCAAAGACCCAAACGAGAAACACCAGGAGCGTCAACTGGGCGATCCAAAGAGTTTCGCCCCCGGCCGCGCCCTCGGTGGGAGTCAGCAACCGGCAAATCATCACCAAAGCGACGAGCGCCGCCGCCAACCGTTCGAACCAGCCGCGAGGAGGTTGCGGGAAGGCG
>DATGKC010000382.1:0-5121 GCA_035294845.1 Planctomycetaceae bacterium
GGACCATTGGCTGACGAGACGATTGTGGTCGGCGCGCATTACGACCACGTGGGACGCGGCGGGCCGGGATCGTTCGTCCCCGACAGCAACGAAATCCATAATGGGGCCGACGACAACGCCTCCGGCACGGTGAGCCTCATCGAATTGGCCCGCCGACTGGCGGCGCGCCAAGAAAAGCTGCCGCGGCGAATTGTGTTCATCGCCTTCACCGGAGAAGAAATGGGGCTGTTCGGCTCGGCACGCTACACCAAAGAGCCGGTGTTTCCTCTCGACAAGACGATCGCCATGCTCAACATGGACATGGTCGGCAGATTGCGGGACGACAAGTTAACGGTCTTCGGCACGGGAACATCGCCGATTTGGGAGGGGCTGCTGAAGCAACTTGGGAAAGAATCGCATTTCGAGCTGGCGCTTAAGCCCGAGGGGATGGGACCCAGCGATCACGAGTCATTCTTCCTGAAGAAAATTCCGGTACTGCACTTTTTCACGGGGACGCACAACGATTACCACCGCCCCTCGGACGATTGGGAGAAGATCAATATTCCGGGAACCGAGCGCGTCGTCGACCTGATCGAAAAGCTGATCGTCGAGTTGGCCAACCGGCCCGATCGCCCCGAGTACGTCGCCGTAAAGGGAAGCGCCGAGCTCGCCGAACGCGCCGGCAATCGTCCCTACTTCGGCAGCGTTCCCGACTTCGGCGCCGAAAAACCCGGATATGCTCTGGCCGGCGTGGCTCCAGGCAGTCCTGCCGAGAAGGGAGGATTGAAGGGGGGCGACCGGATCATACAGGTCGGTCCGCATAAAATTGAAAACCTGTCGGACTTTGACCTGGCCCTGCGCCGTTTCTCGCCCGGAGAATCGGTGGAGGTGACGGTGATGCGCGGCGATGAGCGGCTGACGCTGAAAGTCATGCTCGATAAGCCCCGCGGCTGAAATGATCGGCGCTTGCCGGCGGCGGTTCCTGGGGAGCTTACCGGAACTGATTCTGCGATTCCGATTCGCCGGCCGCGTCAACCCACGGGCTCACGCCCGTGGCTCGCCTGATCGTGTTCCTATCTGAATTTTGCACCGCGACCTAAGTGCGAGAACATCAGGGCGTGCAGATTTCCGCTCAGCAGGTCGATTATGTCATCGACGGGTTCGGGGGCGTTCTCGATCACGACTCGATAATTTTTCCGAGACTTTCTCCCAGTCAACCCACAGCCCGTAATACCACCGCGTCGCATCCATTGTTGCCTGTGAGCAATTGACAACATGTCTCATCGGGTCGTAGATAGCGTTGATTACTGGCAACGAATCTTTGGGCAAAACGTGCAGCCAAAGCCAAAGCGTCGGTCCCGCACTCAGCGGATACAACGCAATAAGAACGACCAGGACGGCCGCTGTTCGTTTCGCCCAGCGCTCCCGCCGATTGACGATCCGTACCGCGAGCCAAACGGTAAAGCCCGCGAATCCCACGCCCAATGCTGGGAGGATGATGCTCATTTGCCGCGCAGAGCGCTATGCCGGGTTTCATAGGGTCGGTCATTTGTCAACTCCCCATCGAATGACGATATCGCCAATCGCAAAAACGATAACGGCCAGGACGAATAGGGCCACGCAGACCAACTTAATGCGAGTCGGGAATCGGGACCATCGAATCCGGCTGAGAGCGACTGCCGCGCGCCAGCCCAGCCAAATAACGACGGCTACTGTCGCTGAGCTGGCGATCCTGATGAGTTCTCGTTCGCTCATGTCAGGCATTGTAGCCGCGGCTCCAAAAAAGGACAGAAAATTGAGGACAAAACGATTGTCGCGGGCTATTGATGTTCTGTCGGGGAGTGCGGCGCCGGACGATCAATTGCCGATCTTGCCGCGATGCGATTTGACGAATCCCGCCAAAACGACTACGATCTGGTAGCTAAAGAGCGAGAGCCTTTCGTTGTGAAAGCGCACCGCTGGTCAATCCTCTTTATTTCATTTGCGGCGCCCTGAGCCTTATCGGGGATAGGAGAACGCACACGTGGCAGAAATTGTCGTTAAAGATTTCCTCGAGTCGGGGGTGCATTTCGGCCATCGGGCCAGCCGCTGGAACCCTAAGATGCGGCCGTATATCTATGCGCGCCGCAACCAGATTCACATCATCGACTTGAAGGAAACGCTCCGCGGCCTGATCCGCGCGAAAAAATACCTGTCCAGGGTCGTCTCGCAGGGAAGCCTCGTGCTGTTCGTGGGCACCAAGCGCCAGGCGGCAGAGCCCGTGCAGGCCGCCGCGAAAAAATGCGGCATGCCCTACGTCAACGAGCGCTGGCTGGGGGGGACGCTCACCAACTTCCGTACGATCCGCAGCCGGCTCAAACGGCTGGAAGAGCTGGAGGCTCTTGAAGCCAGCGGCGAATTGGCTACCTATTCGAAAAAACGCCAGGCGACGCTGCTCCGCGAACGCCGCAAGATTTTCACCAACCTCAGCGGCATCCGCGAGATGAACCGCCTTCCGGAGGCCCTGATTATCATCGACCCGCGCCGCGAAGCGATTGCCGTCAAAGAGTCGCGGCTGTTGGGGATCAAGGTCGTGGCGCTGATCGACACCGATTCTGATCCTGATCTGGTAGACCTGCCGATCCCCGGCAACGACGACAGCATCCGGTCGATCGACTTGACGCTCATGCATCTTTCGGATGCGGTTCTCGAAGGGAAAGCGACACTTCCGGAAGCACCGAAGGAAGAACCACCTGGACCGGCGCCGGTCCCGTCGCTGTAAAGCCGTCGAGCGTACGCAGGCGCGCCGAGCGATTCGGCCCGAATCCGGCTGACTACGAATTTCGCCGCGATGCTCACCGCTTTTTGCGGCTCGCCGCGAATAGGAAATTGGCATTTTTCACTGGAGGCACAGCACTATGGCGGACATTACAGCCGAGGCGGTCAGGATTCTGCGCGAGCGAACCGACCTGCCCATGATGGATTGCAAGCGGGCCTTGGTCGAGGCGCAGGGCGATCAGGAAAAGGCGGTGCAGATTCTCAAAGAACGGGTCAAGGGACTCAAGCTCAAAGTCGCCGACCGCATGACGAGCGAGGGGAAAGTCGCCACGCTGACGGCCGCAGACGGCATGTCGGCCGTCATGATCGAGCTGCAATGCGAGTCGGCCCCCGTGGCCAAAAACGACGACTTTTTGTCATTTTGCGATCAATTGACGAAGCAGCTTTTGAACGGGCCAGGCGCCGCCGGCCCCGACGAATTGCTCGCGCAGAAATGTCCCGATAAGCCGGAGGTGACGCTGCGCGATCTGCACGATGAGATTCTCAACAAAATTCGTGAGAACATCGTGGTCGGGCGAATCATCAAGGTGAAGGGTCCCGTGGCCGGTTACACGCACCACGACGGCACTCTGGGAGTGCTGTTCCAGGCCGCCGGCCAGAACGCCACCGCACCAGTCTTGCGCGACGTGGCCATGCACATTGCCTCGATGAACCCGACCGTCTGCCTCCCCGAGCAGCTCGACCCGGCCCTCGTCGCCGCAGAAAAGGCGCGAGAGACGGAAGAGGCCCGCAAATCGGGCAAGCCGGACAACATCATCGAAAAGATCGTCGAAGGGAAAATGCGCACTTTCTATGACCGGGAAGGGGTTCTCGTCGCCCAGCCCTTCGTCAAGGACGACAAAAAGACGGTCGCCCAGGCGCTCTCGGCGGCGGGTCTCACGGCGACCGGATTTATCCGCTGGCGATTGGGGAAGCCATAGCATGTCACAGGGACTCGATTCATCGTCGAGCGCGCCGTTCGTTCCGGCGTACAGGCGGGTGCTGCTTAAACTATCCGGCGAGGGATTTTGCAGGCCGGGAGAAACCGGCATCAGCATGGCCGCCGTCAGCACGGCCTCAGAGCAGATCAAGCGCGTCGTCGCCACCGGGGTGCAATTGGCGGTCGTCGTCGGCGGCGGCAATATTCTGCGCGGCCGCGAATTTTCGGCCGTGAGCAGCTCGATCAGCCCCGCCACGGCGCATTACATGGGAATGCTCGCCACCGTTATTAATGGCCTGGCCTTGCAAGACGCGCTGGAAGCGGTGGGCGTTCCCACGCGCTTGCAGACCGCCATTCGCATGGAAGGCGTGGCCGAGCCCTTTATTCGCCGCCGCTGCGTGCGGCACCTCGAAAAAGGGCGCGTCGTGATTCTGGCGGGGGGAACCGGAAGCCCGTTCGTCACGACCGACACCGCAGCGGCCCTGCGCGCGCGCGAAATCGATGCCAACGTGCTGCTCAAGGCCACGCGGGTGGACGGCATCTATGCTGAAGATCCCGAAAAGAACCCGCACGCCGTCCGCTATTCCGAGATATCATACCAAGACATGCTCCAGCAAAATCTGCAAGTGATGGATGCTCAAGCCATTCACCACTGCAAAGAGCACGCCCTGCCGATCATCGTGTTCAATTACCGGCGCACCGGAAATATCGAGCGGGTCATCGCGGGAGACAGAATCGGGACGCGGGTCGTGTCGGCCGCACAGATTGCGGCGGCAAAAAGCGATTCGGGCGGGACTTGAGTTGCCCGAAACGCGCTTCGCGGCAAGAATTCAGGTGGGGAGTGCGCCAGCCGCCCCTGAAATAGAAACCCTCACGCAAGGATAGCCGCTATGGATACCGACGAAATCCTGTTGGATACCGAAGACCGGATGGAAAAGGCCGTGCAGGTTTTCCAGGGTCAGTTGCAGGGCATTCGCACCGGGCGGGCGACTCCGGGCCTGGTCGATTCGATTCGCGTCGATTACTACGGATCGCAGACGCCGATCAAGCAAATGGCCAGCGTCACCGTGCAGGAAGGCAAGCAGATCGTGATTCGGCCGTACGACGCGACTGCGATCAGCAACATCGTCAAGGCGATTCAGACGAGCGACGTGGGGCTGACGCCGAATTCCGACGGCCGACTGATTCGCGTCAACGTGCCGCCCCTTTCGACAGAACGCCGGCGGCAGTATGCGGCCCGCGTGAAAGAGCTCGCCGAAGAAGCCCGCGTGGCGATCCGCAATGTGCGCCGCGACGGCAATAAGCACGCCGATCAGGCCCAGAAAGATAAGTCGTGCACCGAAGACGAGCGCGACGAGGTCAAGGAAAAAATCCAGGAGTTGACCAAGACCTTCGAGGGAAAAGTC
>DATGKC010000383.1:0-3853 GCA_035294845.1 Planctomycetaceae bacterium
GTCGCGGGCGGCGAACGGGCCGCGGTCGAAAACACGCGGAACGAAAATCAAGGGCGAGGCCACGGATGGCAGACGTACTCAGTCAATCGGAAGTGGAATCATTGCTGGCGGCGCTCGACCCCGGTTCGGCGCAGGCGGGTCAGCAAGAGGGGCAGTCGGAAGAAGCCGGCTCGCAGGTGAGCGTCTACGACTTCAAGCGCCCCGAGCGCGTCAGCAAAGAGCAGATGCGCACGTTCCAGGCGGTGCATGAAGGTTTCAGCCGCGAGTTCGGGGCGGCGTTGTCGGGAATGGTGCGGACGATTGTCGAAGTCAAATTGATCAGCGTCGACCAGCTCACCTACAGCGAGTTCGTGTTCAGCCTCGAGAACCCCACCTGTTTCAACCTGTTGAAGGCCGATCCGCTTGACGGCCATATCATCCTCGATGTGAACCCGTCGATCATCTTCCCGATCATCGATCGCCTGCTGGGCGGCGGCCGCGCGCCCTCGCAAAATGTCCCTCGCCGCCCCCTGACCGAGATCGAGCTGCGGCTGGTCACGCGGATCACCGACCTGGCGATTGCCGCCCTGAGCAACGCCTGGGGCAACGTGTGCGAGCTGGCGCTGAAGGTGACGCAGGTCGAAAGCAATCCGCAACTCGTGCAGATCGTTCCCCCCAACGAGGTGATCGTGCTGGTGAGCTTCGAGATTTCGATGGGCGAATTGCGGGGCATCATGAACCTTTGCATTCCGTTCAATACGATCGAACCGCTGGCAGGAAAATTGTCGGCCAACACGTGGTCGACTTACACGCAGAAGCAGCCCGACCGGCGGCAATTGCTCAATCTGGAAACGGGCGTCGCCAACGCGGGGGTCGAAATGGTCGCCTACCTCGCATCGACCAGGCTCACCGCGGGCGAACTGTTGGGCCTGGCCGTGGGCGACGTCATCGTGACCGACAACGATTGCCAGGGCCCGCTCGAAATCTGCATCGAGGGGCGGCCGAAGTTCTACGGATTCGCCGGGCTGGCCAAGGGCCATAAAGCTGTGCGGATCGGCAAACCGGTCGTTCCTCCGGAGGAGGTGGTGGAGCGAAAACTGGCGGCCTCGCCCGCGCCGCCGCTTGCGGCGAAATCGGCGAGCAAGCCGTAAGCGCCCGATGATTGACGACGGCCGATCCGCCGGATAAAAGTGAAACTCTCGAAAACCAAGTTTCAAAGTCCAATCCGAAAAGGAAATCAACGATCGAAGCAACGCATCGGATCAACGAACAAATCCGCATATCTCCCGTGCGCGTCGTGAACCAGACTCAAGAAATGCTCGGCGCCATGCCCACGCTCGATGCCCTGGAGCTCGCCCGACAGGCCGGATTGGATCTGGTGGAGGTGGCTCCGGATGAACGTCCTCCCGTCTGCCGGATCATGGACTACGGCAAATTCAAGTACGAACAGAAGAAGAAACAAGCCAAGAGCACGAAAACGCACCATGTGCAGGTCAAGGAAATCCGCCTGCGGCCGAAGACGGGCGAGCATGATGTCGAGTTCAAGGTCAAGCAGGCGCGAGGTTTTTTGGCCGATCGAGACAAGGTCAAAGTGACGATCATTTTCAAGGGCCGCGAGATGGCCCACGTCGATCGCGGGCGGGAAATGATTCTGGGAGTCATTGCGTCGCTGCAAGACGTGGCCAAAGTCGAAAAAAACCCCTCGATGGAGGGGCGGAGCATGACGGCCGTTCTCGTGCCCAAATAGGCGCCTGGGCCAGCCTCAGGCTGGAAATGCAGCAGGGCTTCTCGCTATAATTCGCCCTTTCTTTCGACCGGCCCGCGAGGGTATTGCCCCCGATTTCAAAAGCAGCGCATCATGCCGAAACAGAAGACTCACAAGGGGATGAAGAAGCGGTACAAGCTGACCGCCACCGGCAAGGTCAAGCACCGCAAGCGGGGCCGCGGACACTTGCTGAGCGGCAAGACATCGAAGCGCAAGCGGCACCTGCGGCATGACGCGGTGATCGGCGGAGTGTGGGCAAAAACGATTCGCCAGGGGCTTGCGCCGGGGCTGTAAGCAAAACGCGAGAACGGCCCGCCGTCATCTTTGAAACTAGATAAAGACAGGTTGCTGCCATGAGAGCGAGAAAAGGTCACGCGCGTCGCCGGGCCCGCAAGCGGCTGTTCCGCGAGGTGAAAGGGAATTTCGGGGCCCGCGGGAAGCTGGTCAAAATGGCCACCGAGACCTTGTTTCGGGCCCGGGCCTTTGCCTTCCGCGATCGCCGCAC
Organism: Planctomycetaceae bacterium; assembly: GCA_035294845.1. Lineage (GTDB taxonomy): Bacteria > Planctomycetota > Planctomycetia > Planctomycetales > Planctomycetaceae > JACQFH01. The sequence continues at coordinate 2,250 of DATGKC010000383.1, forward strand.
GAAGAAGCGCAATTTTCGCGCGCTGTGGATCACACGGGTGACGGCCGCCTGCCGGGCGCGCGGCATTCGATACTCGCAATTCATCCACGGATTGTCGCTGGCCGAAGTCGCGCTCAATCGCAAATCGCTCAGTGAACTGGCGATTCACAGTCCGCACCTGTTCGACGAGTTGGTGAAGATTGCCGAGTCGGCTTTGGCCCCCGCCAGCGCCTGACCGTCATGGAACCCCTTGCGCAACTCGACGAATTCGAGGCTCACGCCCTCGATGCGATAGCGCGGGCCGCCGATGCACCAGCGCTGGAAGCCGCCCGCGTCGAATTCCTGGGGGCGCGGCAGGGGCGGCTTAAGGAGTTGCAGGCGCTTTTGGGCACGCTCAACCGCGAGCAAAAGCCGCTGTTCGGAAAGCGATTCAACGAGGTCAAGCTCAAGGTCACCTCGCAATACGACGACCGCAAACGGGCGTTCGAGCGGCCTGCGGCCGTAGCCGGCGGCCTCGATGTGACGCTTCCGGGCACCCCCTTCGAACTGGGCCGCAGGCATCCTCTGGCCCAGACGATTCTCGAGTTCAAGGACATTATGGGGCGGTTCGGCTTCACGGTGGCCGATGGGCCGGAAGTCGAAGACGAATATCACAACTTCGAGGCTCTCAATATACCGGCCGACCATCCGGCTCGGGACCCGCTCGACAATTTTTATCTTGCCGCGGCGGGCGTGGCGAGCGGCGTCGGCCCCAGGCTACTGCGGAGCCAAACTTCGACCGTTCAAATTCGCGTCATGGAAAAGTCGGGGCCGCCGGTGCGCGTGATTTCGGTGGGGCGAGTTTATCGGCCCGACACGATCGACGCCACGCATTCATGCATGTTCCATCAGATGGAAGGGCTGATGGTGGGCGATTCGGTGACGATGGCCGAGCTCAAAACCGTGCTCAGGCTTTTTGCGCGGGCCTATTTGGGTCACGACGTTCACATTCGCTTCCGCCCCTCGTTCTTCCCGTTCACCGAGCCCTCGGTGGAGGTCGATATGAGCTGGAACGAGCCGAATAAGCCCTGGCTGGAGATCGGCGGCGCCGGGATGGTCGACCCGCACGTCTTGTCGGCCGTGGGATACGATCCCGATCGGGTGAGCGGATTCGCCTTCGGCCTGGGAGTCGAACGGTTCTGCATGCGGCGATACGCAATCCGCGATATCCGCCTGTTTACCGGCAACGATCTGCGGTTTCTGCGACAGTTCTAACCGAGCTTGACAGTTTTGCAGAAACGGCGTACCAAACGGCCGGAATTCGGTCGGAAATCGCGTTTTTAAGGTGGCTCCAGGCATGGCCAAGGCTCGGTTCGAAACGGCGACCATGACGGCGTCGATGCGCCGATTGGGGCGGCTCGCGCGCCTGTCGGTCGTCGCCTGGGTCGCAGGCTGCGCTTCAACCGGTTCGAAGCTGATCGAATGCCCGCTGACGGTCGATCAGCAACAACGCGAGATGCTTAAAGTCGTTCCTCTGGGAACCTCGCGCGACGAAGCAGAACGCCGGATGAAAACCGCCGGAATCGAGTTCACCGCCGGACGGCGCGGGGAGCAAGGCTCGATCGAATATCCGACGCTGTGGAACC
>DATGKC010000384.1:0-8769 GCA_035294845.1 Planctomycetaceae bacterium
GCGCCGGAAAAACTCTCGGAATTGCGCCGCCATTACGTCGAGTGCCGCCAGGCGCGGCGGCCGGGCGCGGTGCTGATTGCTGAAGGCCGCATGTAAGGAGCAAGTGCCGATGCCGCGGATGTCGCTTGTGGAGGCTCTCAAGGTTCTGCGCTCCCAGCGCACCGACGAGCAGGTGATCCTGGCCACGATGGGGGCCGCGCGGGAATGGATGAAACTGGGAATGCATCCCCTGGATTTCATTTATGCTCCCTCGGCGATGGGGGAAGCGCCGGCGCTGGGATTGGGAATGGCGCTGGGGCAGCCGGCGAAACGAGTGATCGTGCTCAACGGCGACGGCTGCATGCTCATGAATCTGGGTTGCCTGGTCACGATCACTGCCGAAGCCCCTCCGAATTTTTTACTCATCGTTTGCGACAACTCGGTGTACGAAGTGACGGGCCGGCAGTGGACGGCCGCCTCTCAAGAGGCGCGAACGGGGGGCGCCGCGGTCGATCTGTGCCAAATCGCGCGCGGTTGCGGGTTTTCGGCCGTTTTCGAATTCGAGCGGATCGACGACTGGCGACGCGAGGCGCACCAGGTTATCGCCAAAGCCGGCCCGACGTTCGTCGTGCTCAAGGTCGAGCCTGTCGAGGGAGGCGAAGTCCCGAAGTCTCCCGCTCCGCCCATCGAGCGGGCGCTGAGGTTCGCCGATGCGCTGCAAATTCAGCGCGCGACAACGCAGGTCAGCATTCCAAATTGACGTCCCATGCCCCGTAATCCACACCGGTTCTCAATTCGCCTGCGGCTTAGGCGGACATCAAAGTCGCCGCCATTTTTCGAAGCAGCGCCAACGTCGCACTTTGTCGGATCGAACTCTTCGATGTAATCGCCAAAGTCTTTCCGAGCGTTGAGATTCGATTTGCATGTAGCAAGAGCTTGCAGATCGGTCGTCCGGCGACCAATCGAAAGCTCACTGTCGGTTGCCAACTGCGGCCAAAGGCGGGGAATCCGGAATCGGGATTGGGGGCGCATGAATTGCTTTGCGATTCGCGACCGTCGGGCCGATGCCGAATCCGACACGCAGGAACCTGACTTCTGGGGAATTCGGGTGATTCCGGCGGGATTTGCGGAAGATGACGAAAGGAAAATCGACGTGATGGAACTGTCAGTGACTGCCGACTTGGTGCGAGATCGCGATGCCGCCATCCACAACGGGCAGAACGACGCGCTGCTCAACGCCATGCGACTTGACGCTCTGGAAACATGGCAAGCCGAGATGGGAGCGCGTATGGCGGCGCTGGAGGGAATCGTGTTTGCCTTGCAACAGCGCCTGATCGAATTCGAGTGCCACCTGCGTCAGGCGGGCGCTGTCCGCGCGGCGAGCGATTCGACCAGAATGCCGGTCAAAGGATATGGCATGGCAGCCGACGATAGACGGTCTCCGATGGCCGGCTCGCCGGCGACCATCTGATTGGTCCGCCGTAGCACAAGCGTCCTCGCGTGCGCTTGCTTTGTGAAAGCAGGAGTGTCGCCTCCAGGCATGGCCGGTCTCCTTAGCGTTGTGGCCGGTCTCCCTTGCGTTGTGGCCGGTCTCCCGACCGAGCCACACGCCGCCGACCGCAGGTCTCCCCAAGCGTCGCTGAGCCACAATCAGCAAATCACCGGGCCGTCGCCATGATCCCGCTCACGAGACTTTCGGTCGCGACTACGGCGGGGTTGAGATTCACGCCTACCACCATTTATTGCGGCGCGCTGGCCGAGTAAGCTGTAGTGGCTCTGTCCGTCGTCAGCCGTCAGCCGTCAGCCGTCAGCCGAGCCCGTCATGATGCTGGCATTCTCCCAATTCGCGATGCGCCTGCCGCGACCGGCGAGGATTCTCGTGGGGACGCTCGTGCTGATTGTCTGCCTGGGCGGGTTGTCTCTCGCCTTTCTCTGGCTTTGGCGATTCGGACGCCTGCCAGCGCCGGTCGGCATTCAGCAGCGCACGATGCGCGATGGTTCAACCGCCGCGATGATCCGCGACACGTAACCGGCCTTGCTTGGCAGAATGTCTCAACGCCTCCTGTCAGCCGGCCTCAAGGACCAAGTCGCAGTCGGCGGCTCGGTCGTTTCGTGCGCGCTTGGTTTGGACCGGGTCGTCCTGTAGACTGAATTCTGCCACACACGGGGGGCCTCGGCGGCTCGCTGAAAGAGAACGCTTTTCGAAAGGCCACACATGCAATCCTATTCGCGGCGGGAGTTCACGCAGCAGGCATTGGGCTCGCTATTGACTCTATCGCTTTTGGAAACGCTATTTGAATGCGATGCCTTCGCCGAAGAGGTGAAACCGGCGACCGTGAAGTGGCTGGCCGACGTCAATCAGCTTGGCTGGGACCTCAAGGACAAGAAGCTGACGCAGACGGATTGGCAAAAGAAGATCGAAGAGCTCTATGCCAAAGCCGACGTCGCCGATTTTCTGCGCCTCGTCGACTTCGAAAAGCTGACTCGCAATCTCGAGCCGGCCGAAAACGGCGCCCGCAGTTTGGGCGTCACGTTTCCGAAGGTGGAAGGGATTCCCGAAAAAATCGCCTGGGGCAGGCAAATCTTCGCACTCAAAAAGGGCAGGTCGGTCGTGCCGCATGGGCACAACAACATGGCCACTGCATTTTTAATTCTCAAGGGCCAGTTTCGCGGACGCCATTACGACCGCGTCGAGGACGAAGACGAGCACATGATCATCAAACCCACGATCGACCGCAAATTCACCGTCGGCGAGTGCTCCACCGTGTCGGATTACAAGGACAACGTGCACTGGTTCAAAGCGCTGGATGAGCCGGCGTTCATCTTCAACATCCATGTTTCGGGGATCAACCCCGACAGCGGTGAAACCACGGGACGGGTTTATATCGACCCCGACGGCGAAAAGCTGGCCGGCGGCCTGATCCGCGCACGGCTCATCGACTCGGACGATGCCCACAAGCTTTACGGCTGACGGTGTTCACCCCGCCGACTTCTGGCGGGGAATCGTGCCGTCCCAGGAAAGGCTCAATCGCCCTAACTCGCTGGCTGCGTCGCCGCCCGGCGCCGGTCCCACTTGCGAGACATCCAGTTCGGCTTCGCCCGTGGCTGAGAGGCTCATAAAGCCCATGTCGTCGGGCTGCGTGGCGAAGCGCGGCCGAGCCGGCAGGCATCCGGCGTCAGCGGCGCCGCTGCCGTTCTCAGAGCCGATAAAGCGATATCGGCCGAATTTTTTGAGGAGCGCGCTGAGGCCCCCCTTGGCCGTCGCTCCCGCCAGGGCCGTCGAATTCAGCCGCACGCAAGTCTCATCGTTGGAACACATGAACATCTCCTTCAGGCCGGTGAATTGAACAAGTCCCCGCCCGCTGGCTTCGTAGTCGCGTGCAAAGCTCATCAGATTGGCCGACGACATGTGATCGATCAACGTGACCGATTCACCCAGATGGAAGTGCACCGATGTGGCCTGCTGCGGTATGCGCGCGAGCTCACGGTTGACGTAGAGGGAATTGAACGAGACCAGCGGACGGCCGAAATAGACATGATATTGGTCGGCCACCAGCTCGCGATTCGAAACAGGATTGCGGAACAAATCGAAGAAGCGGAATGGGGCGGCGGCGAAATCGCCGGACGCAGCCGGCGCCGCCAGGGCGACTCGACGCACGGGCCAGGCCAGCGAAACGTTCAGCAATAATTCCAGCGTCATTCCACTCAGAATTCCAAGCAGAAGGTCAGTGGAAACGGTTACCAGCACGGTCGTGGCAAACACCAAGAGCTGTTCCGAGCCGATGTGCGCCACGTGCTTCCAAACTTTGGGCTTGCACAGCTTATAGCCGATGAAGACGACGATGGCCGAAAGAGCGCTCAACGGAATGAGGTTGATGAGGTCTTTGGCCAGGAACAGATACATGACCAGAAACACGGCGTTGTAGAAATTGGCCCACAGCGTCTTGCCGCCCGTGACGATGCAGGTCGTGCTCTTGACGCCCCCGGGGATGATCGTAAGACCCCCCGCGACGCTCGAGCAGATGTTGGAAATGCCCATCGCCATCAGCGTGCGGTCGGGCGAGCTCTTGCGCTTGTAGGGGTCGATCTTGTCGATGCCGGCGATCGTCGCCAGCGATTCAACGCCGTCGATCAACGTGAGCGTCACGACGGTGGTGAAAATCGCGAGCCACAGCGTGTGATCGGCAAACAGACCGTGAAAATTCGGAAACACCATGCCGTTCCTTAGCGGATCATCGGGAATCTTGATCATGTACCCTTTGTCGATTTGCAGCACCCAGCCCAATAAGAGCCCGAACACCACGACGGTGAGCGGCGGCGGGACGATCTTCGTCCAGCGATTGCGCGCCACGGTGAGCACAATGGTGAGCGCCAGACACATCAGGCCGACCAAGAGTACGATCGGTTGCGTATTCACAAGTTGTGCGGGAAGCTCGGCCAGGATCTCCCAGAAATCGTGCGCCTCGAATCTCTGCCCGATCAGGTTGGGGATCTGTTTGACGATGATCAATAAGCCGATCGAGGCCAACATGCCTTCGACGACCGTCGGCGAGAACCAGGCGCTGAAGCGGGCTACCTTAAGCCGGCTCAAAATAATTTGCACGACGCCCACCATGCAGATCACGCCCAAGAGCAGGGGATAACCCACGTCGCGGTCTCCGTGACCCAGCGTCGTCATGGCCACGAAGATGGCCGGAGCGAGCCCCGCGGCCGGTCCGCTGATCGTGACAAAGGAGCCTCCCAGAAATGGATAAATCGCCCCCGCAATGATCGCCGACACCAATCCCGCTACCGGCGGCGCGCCCGAAGCGATAGCGATTCCCAGTGAGAAGGGGAGGGAAACCAGCGACACCATGAGCCCCGCCAACATGTCGCTGCGCCAGTGCTTGAGCCCGGCAATGCCGTTCTGCGGCTTTTCCATGTTTGCAGTTGACTCGAGAGCGGCTTCCGGCGCTTGCATGATTCATTCACTCCCATCGGGGCATGGCACAATTCAATCGGAACAGCACTGATAATTCTCCGCGGATTTCGTCGGATCGTAAATCGGGAATGTGCTCATCAGGCGCTCAGTCATTGAGCGATCGCGTCGATGGCCGGTTGCTTAGAAGTAACTCAGCGTTTTGCTGATCTGTTACTCATCGTATTGCTGAATCGGGGCCGACGGACTCAGAATTTTGGCGTGGCGGGCACCGTGCGGCTGTGTTAATCTGAAACTTATGACCAGGACGGCAAAAAGCGACGCGGTTGCAACGACGCGCATTTTGATCGTCGACGATCACCCGCTCGTTCGCGAAGGTTTGATCGGTTTGCTCTCGGCGCAAGACGATTTCGTAATCTGCGGCGAGGCTTCGGGGGTCGCCGAAGCGCGGCGGCTGGTCGCTGCCGCAAAACCCGATGTGGCCATCATCGACTTGACGCTCGCCGACGGCACGGGCATCGAGCTCATCAAAGAGCTCAAAGCCAAAATGCCGCAACTGAAACTCCTGGTGCTCAGCATGCACGAAGAGTCGTTATTTGCCGAGCGCGTGATGAGGGCCGGCGCCATGGGCTTCGTCAGCAAACACGAAGCCAGCCGCACGATCATTCAGGCGGTGCGCACGGTTCTCACGGGAAAGATCTATCTCAGTCCGAACATGACCGAGCTGGTGGTGCAGCGGGCCTTTATTGCGGGGGCCGATCTCAGTCGTCCGCCAGTCGACCGCTTGACCGATCGCGAAATGGAGGTGTTCGAGCTGATCGGCCAGGGGCTCAGCAGCCGTCAGATTGCCGTGAAACTGGAGGTCAGCCCCAAGACCGTCGAGACGCATCGCGAGCACATCAAAGACAAGCTGGAGGTGTCGACCAGCACCGAGCTGACCCGATACGCCGTCCAATGGGTGCTGGAAAATCAGTGAATCCCGCCATGACGCCGGCTCTGCGGAGGTTCCTTCCCAATCTCACCACCATCGGACTTGCGCTGATTGTGGCGCTGCTTTTGGTCACGGTGCTGGTTTCCGAATGGAACGTCAACCGGCTGGTCGACAATGAGCACCGGGTGTTGCACACCCAGGAGGTGCTCACGGCGCTGGAAGAAGTTCTCTCGACCGTCACCGAAGCCGAGACGGCCGAGCGCGGGTTTTTGATCACCGACGACGAGAAGTACCTGAGCTCGTACGAATCGGCGATCGTCAAAGTCAATGAGACGATCGAGCGCCTGACGCAATTGACGCGCGATGAATTGGGCCCGCAAGAGCTGATCGCCGGTTTGGGCGAGCGCGTCGCGGCGCGCTTGCAAGAATTGAAAAACGCGATCGCGGCGCGCCGCGCCGGCGGGTTCGACGCGGCGCGGCAGTCGGTTTCGACCAATCACGGCCGGCAACTCATGCTCGAGATGCGCCGCCTGGTCGCCGAAATGAAAGAGCAGGGCCATGAATCGCTGGCGATCGCCGCGGCCCAATCGAGCCGCAGTGCGTTTGTCACGACAGCCATCGACTATCTGGGCGCGGCCCTGGGCATCGGCATGGTGTGCCTGGCGTTTTACTTGTTCCGTCTCGACGTGGCGCACCGCGAGCGGGTCGCCGACGTCACGCGGCGGCTGGCTGCCATCGTCGAGTCGTCGGATGACGCCATCGTCAGCAAGTCGCTCGACGGCGTGATCGTCAGTTGGAACGCCGGAGCGCAGCAAGTTTACGGATACACCGCGTCCGAAGCCGTGGGCCAGCCGATCACCATGCTCTGCGCCCCGGAACACCACGACGACATCTTTCGAATTCTCGAACGGGTGCGGCGCGGGATTCACATTGAGCACTTCGAGACGACTCGCATTCGCAAGGACGGGCGAAAGATCGACATTTCTCTGAGCATTTCGCCGATCAAGGGAGCGCGAGGCGAAGCCATCGGCGCTTCGGCCATCGCCCGCGACATCACCGAACACAAGACGCTGCAGCGCGAGGTGCTGAATATTGCGGCCCTGGAACAGCGGCGCATCGGCCAGGAGCTTCACGATGGGATCGGCCAGGAACTGACAGGGCTGACCATGATGATGCAGCGTCTGGTGGCCGAGCTGGGCGACGATCAATCGCCGCAGTCAGGGACGGCCGCCAGAATCCAGACGCGACTGGAGGAAGCGCTGAGTCACGTGCGAGCCATGTCGAAGGGGTTGGTTCCCGTCGAGGTCGATTCCGAGGGACTGATGGTGGCGCTGGCAGACCTGGCGGCCCGCACGAGCGAGCTGCATGGAGTGTCGTGCAGCTTCGAGTGTCACCGTCCTGTCGCCATCGCAGACAATCAAACGGCCATGCAACTGTATCGCATGTCGCAGGAAGCGGTCACCAATGCCGTCAAGCACGGCCACCCTCGAAATATCTTTATCCGGCTGGGAGTCGAGGGCGACCGGGCGATTTTGCGTGTGATCGACGACGGCACAGGCTTTGCCGAGTCAGCTCAGAACACGGCGGGGACGGGCCTGCGCATCATGCGCTATCGGGCCGATGTGATCGGCGCGACGCTCGACATCACATCAGCCAGACCCCACGGAGCGATCGTCACCTGCTCGGTCGCCAACGGCCCCATCCTGGACGGCGCTGCGGCCGGCAATGGCCGCATGATGGGGGATTCCCCGCGGCAGGCCTCGATCGACTCGTGCGCCGCATCAAGCTGACCTGAAATCGTATCAGAAGTTCAAGTTGCAACGTCTCATAACTTCTGAGTCGGGTCGGAATCGAGATCGGGCTTGGGGGCATGCGGATAGTCGACCGGCCGATATCGAATCGCCAGTTCGGGAGTCATCAGTTTCTCTTGGTTTCGAGCGCGCGAGGTGAGCGCCCGGTCCAGAATTCCAGCGGTGAGCAGAGTCCGCTCGACGGGGTAACTCGGGCGCCCGGTATGGATCATCCGCTCGATCGCCTTCAGCAAGTACGCGAAGTGTGGGTAACTTGGCTGCGGTCGCTCTTCGAACCGGGTCGCCAGCACGCGAGGCTCCCCCTTGACCTTGAGAGCCGCCGAAATCCCGCCGACAAAGTCGGGCAACATCAATATGCGTCCCAGCAGGCCGTCGTTGTACTGAAACAGGAAGAGCGAAGATTGATCTCCTTGTCGCAGGTCGCCTTGACGGCCTGGCAAAACGCCAAGGGCCGCATCAAGAAGCTCTTTGTGCACGGTTCCATCGTCGACGGCTTTCCACATCGCCTCACCGCGCAAACATTGCACCCACGCGACGCCCGTCTCGGCGCCGCGCCGCCGCTCAACAAGGCATTGGAAACAATCGAGCGTGTGGGCCCCGTAGATGTCGAGGCCCGAGTAACCCACGCCGACCGCCGCTTCGATCTGGCAGTCCATCGGCACGTCGATCTCCGGATTCCGAAAACTGACCGGCAGCGACGAGCCGGCCATAAACGGAGTTTTCAGCTCTCGGGCGCGGTCGTACATCCATTTCGCGTCCGACCAGACGGGGCCCAGGTGCTTATCGCTGAAGACCGGCACGACGCGAGCGTATTTTTGAAATGCGTCGCTGATCTCTTCGAAAAAGCGTCGGCGCGGGTAGAGATGCTGGCCCTTCTCGTTGTACGGATAATTGCCGTGCTCGCCCACGCTGATGACGCCGTCGACCGGAATGCGATCGCCGCCGACGGTCACCGCTTTTTCGATCGTATCGAAAATGGGGACGTTATACTTTTTAGCCATCGCGCGGGCGATGTCGCCGGGGCCGAACTGCTCGACGTACATCGACGCCAGCGTCAAGGCCGGCCCCGCGCCTTGGTCCTGTTTCCAGCCCTCGAGAATCTTCCCGATCAACACGTCGGCGTGCAGCCC
>DATGKC010000385.1:0-3701 GCA_035294845.1 Planctomycetaceae bacterium
TCCGCCAGTTCAGCCAGCGTTGCATCCGACCGCGCCCGCCGGCGCATGACGTCAATCGCCTTGAATCGCCCGGTCGAAACCAGCCACGCCCGCGGATTGGCCGGCACGCCGTCCCGAGGCCATTGCTCCATCGCCGAGGCGAACGCGTCGTGCAGCGCCTCTTCAGCAAGCTCGAACTCGCCCAGCAGGCGGATCAGCGTGGCAAATACGCGGCGCGATTCCGAACGATAAACGGCATCGATCCTCGCTCGCACATTTTCGGCCGTTTGCTCGCTCATCGCTCGACATTCCTCATCCCAGCGGCTGCCTGTCCCCGCTTTCCACACGCTGTTAGCCACGCTGTTTGAGGATGGGCCCGGTCAATTCCGACAGGCGAGTTCGCTGTTGGCCCGTTTCATCGAAGTTGGCCGGGTCCAACCAGGTGAAGAACGCCTGATTCAGCGCCGGCCATTCGGAATCAATGGCCGCGTACCAGGCCGTGTCGCGATTGCGCCCCTTGTAAACCGTCGCCTGCCGGAAGATTCCCTCGAATGAAAGCCCCAGCCGCTGTGCGGCGGCGCGGGAGGGCGCATTCAGCGCGTCGCATTTCCATTCGTAGCGCCGATAGCCGCTCTCGAACGCCCACTTCATCATCAGGTACATGGCTTCGGTAGCCGCGGGGGTGCGCTGCAACCTGGGCGCATAGTGGATATGGCCAACTTCGATCGAGCCGGCGGTCGGGGTAATCCGGAGGAAACTAACGATCCCCGCCGGCCGGCCGTCGGCCGCATCAATAACGGCGAAAAACAACGGATCGTCGCCCAGGCACGTGGCGAAGAGCCAGTCGCGGTAGCTCGCAAAGTCGCTAAAAGGACCATACGCCAAATACGTCCAACTTCGGCCCTGTGCATCGGCGCCATCGGCCTCGAATAATCCGGCCGCGTGGCGGTCGAGATCGAAGGGCTCGAGGCGGCAAAAGCGGCCTGTCATCGGCTCGCGTGGCGGGATCGGCGGCGGGACCCAGCTCGGCAAGGGAAAACCGATGCGCTGGCCGAAGTCGTTAAGAATTGGTTCCACGTCGTTCACCTACTTCAGTTCAATCGGCCCGAACGCCGGCACGGCCATGTCGTTTTCATCTACGACGTTCACGTAGGGAGCGACGCCGGCGCCATAAAATAGCACGACGTCATCTTTGGGCGCGGCGGTGGTGTGCAGAATCACGGCGTTTGGCCGGGCCGGGTCGAATTCGACTTTGTAGATCCAGTCGAGAAGTTCTCCCGTGCTCTTCTTCTTTAAGACGAATCCCGTGGGACGGCCCGGAGCGCGCAGTTTGCCGCTCACGCCGCTGAACTCTACGGCGATCCTCGGGCGCAGGTCCTTGGCGATCGCGACTGACTTCAGCTTGATTTCCGAGCGCGGCGAGGCGCCTTTCTTCACATGCGGCAGGGCCAGCCAGGCCATGCGTTCGCCCACGCGCTTGAGCGAATCGTAATCCAGATGCAGTCCGTCCATCAGGTCCAGGTCGATCGAAGGAACGCAGTGGGCATGGGCCAAATGTTCGGGGATCGTGCGTTGAGCCTCCCGAATGATTTCCCAGCCCTTTGATCTCCCTTCCGGGCTGTTGTGGTGCCGGCAGATTTGCGCGAAAATTGCCGGCATGTCGGGGTTCTTGAAATCCTTGCGAAGCGCGGCGACGAATTTCGCGAACTCGTCGCCGTAAGTTGAAATGGGAGCGATGAGCGAGGGCTTCGTGACCGTCTCACGTTCGTCGCCGAAGATCGCGTCCTGTTCGCCCTGGAAAAACAGCAACCCCTTGACGCGGCCTCCGGCGATCTCGACGTGGTGTTGCAGGAAGCCGTAGCGATTCTGCTCGCGCTCGTCCGGGTTCCAGATGGCCAGCGCCCCTCCGATTGCACAGGGAATCAACCCGATGGGCACTCCGCTCTCGTGATGCAGCTTGCGGGCGAAAAAGTAGGAGCAATCGATGCCGCCGACGGGGGTCTTGTCGCCGACGATCCCGCGGATTTTTTCTTCGGAATATTCCGGATGCTGGGTTCGCAAGACGAACGGGGAGAACGCCTCGGGAATGCGATGAATCGGCGGAAGGCCGGCGCACCAGTGTGAGTCTTTCTCAATGTGCATGGGGTTCAGCATGTTGAGATACGCAAGCGCCGGAAGCTCTTCTTTGATAAGGTCGATCCCGAACATGTTCGACTGGCCGCCCAGAATCCAGATGTCACCGACCAGAACGTGTCGAATGGAAAGGGGCGTCTTCCCGGCGTCCGATTTGGCCGCGATCGTGACGGCATAGGGTCCGCCGACGGCCAGAGCATCGATGGCGACACCTTTGCCGGCGCCGATGTCGATCGGCGCCGCGTCAACTTGCCGAATCAGTTTGCCCCGCGCGTCAACGATCTTGACGAAGAGCGCGGCGGCATGTTGCAGATCGGGAGTCAGCGCGACAGCGCACGCGGCGCGGTCTTCGGAATCGCGCTGCAGGACTTGGTAATCTTCCCTGAGCAACACACGCTCCGCCGCCGCCGGCGAGGCCATGATCGGAAGAATCGCAAGTACCAAACCCGACGGGCCGATCATCCGCGCTCTCCAATCATCTGTAATGCCTGAATGTGGGGAACCGCGTCGACGCAACGCCGCTGCGCTCAACGGCAATGCCATCATAGCGGCGAGTAAGTCAAATCACAGGCATGCAGCTCGTGGCGTTCCGTACCGACGCGGCTATTGCGGGACGATTGGCGATGAGAATCTCGTATAGCGCGGCTTCTAGCGCGCTGCGGCCGGGTAAATCGGGTAGACTGTCTGCGAATGCGCGACATCGTCTGTAACAGGGGCCTTCTCACCGTTTCCGGTCGCGATCCATTTACAGGGGAAATCAGTGCAAGAACTAATGATCTCCGCGGGAATGCGTCTGCCCTTCCGAGGGTTTTGCGCTGCCACTGTCCTGTGGGGAACGTTGCTTGGGGCAGATGAAAGCGTCCCAAAATCTCATGATCGTGCGTACAACCGCGGGGTGGGCGAGCGTGACTGGCCTCAATTGGGCGGCACACCTCACCGCAACAATACGCCGCAGGGCCAGAATGTCCCAACGACCTGGGACGTGAAGACCGGCAAGAATATCAAGTGGACTGCTCGTCTCGGCACGCAGACTTATGGAAACGTCGTCGTGGCGAATGGCCGGGTTTATGTCGGGACGAACAACGGGGCGGCGTATATCGAGCGTTATCCGTCCCGAATCGATCTCGGAGTGTTGCTCTGCTTTCGTGAAGCCGATGGTCAATTCCTCTGGCAATACTCCAGTGAGAAGCTTGCAACCGGACGCGTCCACGATTGGGAGCAAGTGGGAATCTGTTCATCTCCCGTCGTGGAGGGCGATCGCCTGTGGTTGGTGACAAATCGAGGAGAAGTTGTCTGCTTGGACGCGAACGGCTTCTACGATGGAGAAGACGACGCTCCGGTTCCCGGAGTATTGGGCCAACCAATCGACCCCGGTTCTAAGAAAGAAGCGGATGTGGTCTGGTCGTTCGACATGATGAAAGAATTAGGCGTCCGGCAGCACAATGTCGCGACCTGCGCGCCGACCATTTGGAGCGACGTGCTGTTCGTTTGCACTTCCAACGGCATCGATGAAGCCCACAGTTTCGTTGCGGCCCCGGAAGCGCCGAGCTTCATCGCGATGGATAAATACACCGGAAAGGTCCTCTGGG
>DATGKC010000386.1:0-3200 GCA_035294845.1 Planctomycetaceae bacterium
TGTATGGCCGCCTCGCCGAGATCTGGGAGGCTTCGTCAAAACAGATGCTCGCTCTCTGTCGCGCGAACGGCATTCGGTATTTTCACTTTTTGCAGCCGAATCAGTACATTCGCGGCACAAAGCCTATGAGCGATGAGGAAACGAAGAATTCGTTTCTGGAGAATCACCCGTACCGCGAAGGGGTGGAGCGCGGGTACCCGCTCTTGCAGGCGGCCGGCAAGCGGCTCGCGGCGGAAGGCGAGCCGTTTTTCGATCTCACCGGCGTCTTTGAAACGACGACCGCAACCGTCTACACCGACACGTGCTGCCACTTCGGAGAGCGCGGCAATGAGATCATGGCGCTCCGCATCGCCGAGGCGATTGGCGACTCGGGCGGCACGCAATGATTGAGCAACGAAGCTGGATTTCAGCCTTCAGGCTGCGCAGTTTGACTTCGTGGTGGGAGCAGGCTGTCATGGTTGCTAGACCTACGCCACAGGCAAAGGTCCGCGCGTCCCTCCCCCCGTCCACGGGGGGATCGAGGGGGGGATTTTGGCGCGTCTCGGTGCATGCCACCGCGAATCGGTGACAGCGGCGCGCACGTCGAGCGCGCACTCCACGAGGCCGTCGCGCGACTGGCGTCTCCGGCAACGCACAACTTGTTCTGGCGTTCAGCCTTCAGGCTGCGCTTTCTGAGCTGGTGTGCGCGCTGGTTGTCATGGTGACGTAAGCGAAATCGTGCTCAACGCGCAAGTTGCGCAGGCTGGAGTTCAGGCTTCAGCCTGCGCTATTTGACCTGGTGGTGCGCGCTGGTTGTCATGGTGGCGTAAGCGAAATCGTGCTCAGCGCCAAGCTGCGCAGGCTGAAGCCTGAACTCCAGCGCGCGCGACCTTCAACCCCGCCACGTCAATCTGCAATTTACAATGTGACTGCGTTCACGACCGAATCAAACCGTCTTCGCGCATGAGGTCGATTGCATCGGAAACGGCTGCCACGGTGCGGTCGATGTCGGCCTCGGTGTGCGCGCCCGACA
Source organism: Planctomycetaceae bacterium (assembly GCA_035294845.1). Classification (GTDB taxonomy): domain Bacteria; phylum Planctomycetota; class Planctomycetia; order Planctomycetales; family Planctomycetaceae; genus JACQFH01. Next base: position 1,013 of record DATGKC010000386.1, read on the forward strand.
ACATGGCCCGCCAGCCGAAGAAATCGACCCCGCCCATGAGCAGTGCGCAGCGAAACGCGTGCGTGAGCTTTTGATCGATTTTGCGGTCGAGCTTTTCGACCGAGTTGCCGTAGGGAATCCAGTCGTCAGAATCGGGCCGGGGTCCCACATACTCGGGGACGATTGTGACCCCCGAAAATTCTCCGTACGCCACCCAATCGACCCGCTTTTGTTCGAACAGCTCGTTGAGCCCCGTGCGGAGCCGCTTACCCATGTCGTTGGCGATGCGGCACGGCTCGCCGCTGGAAACCACATCGAGCGCGGCCACTCCCGCCGCGGCCGAGAGCGGGTTCGCGTTATAAGTCCCGGGGTGCTTCATCTTCTTTCCCCAGCGATTCTCGACTTCGAGCGCACTCATGAGGTCGGCGCGGCCGGCGAGGCATCCTCCGGGCAGGCCGCCGGCAAGAATTTTGGCCATCGTCGTCAGGTCGGGCGTGAATTCATAATGCCCCTGCGACCCCCCGGGCGCGACGCGAAACCCGCTGATGACCTCGTCCAGAATCATGATCGTCTTTTTTCGCGCCGTGACGGCCCGCAAACCGCGCAGAAATTCCCCGCGCATGGGCACCAGCCCCCAGTGCCCGCCGGTCCCTTCCAGGATGACGCATGCGGGATTGTGTTCGTCGATCGCCCGCTCGGCGGCGGCCAGGTCATTCGGCGGAACGACGACGAGGTCGCCCAGGACGCTCGCGGTGATTCCGGGCATCGAGTAATCACCCGTGTCGTAGGGCGGATCGGCCGCCGGGATCAGCATGTCGTGCCAGCCGTGGAAGTGGCCGGCGAATTTCAACACTTTGCGTCGGCCCGAAACGATCCGCGAGATGCGCAGCGCCATGAGCGTGGCTTCAGTGCCGCTGTTGACGAATCTCATGCGCTCGGCAGAGCGCACCAGCTTCTGCACGCGCCGGGCCCACTCGATTTCGAGCTCGTGACAGGCGCCCGGATGAGTGGCTCGCGCGACTTGCCTTTGCACCGCCTCGACCACCGCCGGATGACTGTGACCCAACAGTAGCGAGCCGTGCCCCATCCAGTAGTCGATGATCTCGTTTCCGTCCGGGTCGAATTTCTTGGAGCCGGCGGCATGCTCGATGTAAACCGGAAAGGGCTTCAAGAAGCGGCCGTCATGCGTCACGCCGTCGGGAAACAGCGTCTTTCCCTGTTCATAAAGCTTCGCCGAGGCGGGAAATTTTTCGCGGTAGACGGCTTCAATCGTTCTCGTCAGTGTCTGCGACATATTCGAATTCAAAATTTACGGGGGTCACGGATTACAAGCCCACGGGACGCTTCCCGTGGGTCCACCTTTATTTTTCGAGAGGAATTCCAAAATCGCCTGCCAAGTCGCGCCAGTACGAATGCACGTGATTGGCATTGTTCTGGGTGTTGTTGTATTCGATCAAAAACGTCGGGCCTTGCACGCGGTAGTAATGGCGCTCGTTCCGCTCGGTCTGCCCCCACCAGGCGAAATGAATATTGTCGATTCCCGCTCGCATCAGCGTGTCGCGGCGGCGACTCGACACGTCGGCCGGCATGTTCTTAAGGTATTCAGACAATAGCTCGCCCAGGAGCTTTTTCTGATCGCCGCTCATCTTCGAAGCGGGAAGGCCCGAAGGCGGGGTTGTCTCGGGCTGGGCGGAAGGGGATTGCGGGTTGGGCCCCACCCGCAGGTCATCGGGGGCATTGGCGCCCACGTGGGCGACTTTCATCTGCTCGGGTGTGCATAGCTTGAGTATCTGCCGCGCCAAGTCTTCTTCCGTCCCCAAAACGCGAATCGACCGGCCCGGCCCGGCGTCGATGAGCGCGGGATTGGCCCCGAAGAATTCGGGCGTACTGCCGATCACCTCGCCGTTATCCAAAGTGTAGTTGAGCGACACGTGATGTCCTTCGACGCGCCAGCCCCATTTTCCGGTCTCCGACGGCATCCCGAAGATGCTGATGTAGTATTTTCCGGGGTTGCGCCGTTCGCGGCGCTCGGCCCGGTCGCCCGGCTCGAGCAGATACAAAACTTCCTCGAGGCTCATGACGTCGAGCGCCTGATCGTAACCCGATTTCGAAAGTCCGCTGGCGACGAGCGCCTGAGCGGCTTTGAGCGAATTGCCTTCCAGATCGCGCAGCGGAAGCCCCTTTCGCTCGCGGGGAATGAAGTGCCAAT
>DATGKC010000387.1:0-4813 GCA_035294845.1 Planctomycetaceae bacterium
CGACGAATCGCCTTGTCACAAAAGACCTGACAAACCACCAAATCTCGTGTATAATAACGGGCGTCCGTTTTTCGGGATTGGGCCGGTCGCGTCAAGTCGCAGAAACATCGTGGTCTGGAGCCAGGAGAGGCACGCCATGTCAGTCAATCTCGCCGCAATCCGGGTCAACATCTCGAGAATCGGAAAAAAAGCCGCCGACGAAGATCAGCCTCTTGTGCAAGAGTTGGCGCGGGAGATCGACGCGTTGTGCGAGGTCGTCAGACAGTTCGAGCAGGAATGCAAAGCTCGCTCCGGCGACGCCGAGAGAAAGCACCGGGTGACCGCCGGTTGAATCGGCGTCGCGCGCTTTCCGAGTCTCTTTGCAGTCGACTCTTGAACCGTCCGCCCCACGACATTCGGCGGGAAGGCAACCCTTGAGATTGGCCAAGAGAGCGCGATGAAACGGATGAAGTCGGGCGGCGGCTGGAAGGCAATCCTGTACACGATGCGGATGGCCAACCGCGTGGGCTGGCTCCCGTTGTGGCGCGCCATGCGCAGCAAAAACGCGTGCAAGACGTGCGCCTTGGGCATGGGTGGCCAGATGGGAGGAATGGTCAACGAAGGCGGCCATTTTCCCGAGGTTTGCAAAAAGTCGCTGCAGGCGATGGCCTCGGACATGCAAGACTGCATCTCGCCGGAGTTCTTCGCCCGCTACTCGATCGAACAACTGCGCGCGCTTTCGCCTCGCGAGCTGGAATTCTGCGGCCGAGTCGTCGATCCCGTGTATGCCGGTCCCGGTGAATCGCATTACCGCGTGATCTCTTGGGACGAGGCGCTTGCGCGCGTTTCCGACAAGCTCAAATCAAGCGGGCCCGAGCGCAGTTTTTTCTACGCCAGCGGCCGCTCGTCGAACGAAGCCGGCTTCCTCCTGCAATTGCTCGCCCGGCGGTTCGGCACGAATTATGTCAATAACTGCTCGTACTACTGCCATCAGGCCAGCGGAGTGGGGCTTTCTTCCAGTCTGGGGACGTCGACCGCGACCGTGCAATTGGACGATGTCGAACACGCCGACTTGTACATTCTGATCGGCGGCAACCCGGCCTCGAATCATCCGCGGCTGCTGCGGAGTTTGATGCAGGTTCGTCGCCGGGGCGGAAACGTGATCGTCGTCAATCCCGTCAAGGAAGTCGGGCTCGTCAATTTCCGAGTTCCGAGCGATCCGTGGAGCCTGTTGTTCGGGACGAAGATCGCGAGTTTGTATGTGCAGCCGCACATCGGCGGCGATGTGGCGCTGCTGACGGGCGTCGCTAAGATGGTTCTCGAGCGCGGCCGGGAAGATGTCCGCTTCATCGACGAGCGCACCGAAGGGTTCGATGACTTCAAACGGCTTGTCGAGTCGACGAGTTGGCACGAGATCGAATGCTCTTCGGGCCTGGGTCGCGAAGCGATCACACAGTTCGCCAACACGTATTTGAGCGCCAAAAACGTCGTGATCGGCTGGACGATGGGCATCACGCATCACCTGCACGGCGTGCAGAATGTGCAGATGATCGCCAATCTGGCGCTCTTGCGCGGCATGGTCGGGCGGCCGGGCGCGGGTCTGATGCCCATCCGCGGACACAGCAACGTCCAGGGCGTGGGATCGGTCGGCGTCACGCCCCAACTCAAGCAGGCCATTCTCGAACGCTTCGAACAGCGCCTGGGCATCGATCTTCCCCGATCGCCGGGCCTCGATACGATGGCCTGCATGACCGCTGCCGAGCGTGGGGAGATGGAATCTGCCGTTTGCCTGGGGGGCAATCTGTTCGGGAGCAACCCCGATTCGCATTTTGCGGCCCGCGCGATTTCCCGTCTCGATCAGATCGCCTATCTCACGACGACTCTCAACACGGGGCACGCCTGGGGTAGGGCGAAAGAAACGCTAATCCTGCCGGTGCTTCCGCGCGACGAAGAGCCGCAGCCGACCACTCAGGAATCGATGTTCAGCTTTGTGCGGCTCAGCGACGGAGGGAAACCGCGGTTTCCCGGTCCGCGGAGTGAAATCTCGGTCATCACCGGGCTGGGCCGCAGGGTGCTGGGTGAAGACGGCCCCGTCAATTGGCGCGACCTGGAAAGTCACGAGCGCGTGCGGCAGCTCATCGCCGAGCTGATTCCCGGATTTGAGCCGCTGTCTGAGATCGACCGCACGCGGCGCGAATTTCATATCGCCGGGCGCCGTCTCGACGGCCCAAAGTTTCCGACCGAATCCGGCCGGGCGAGATTTCATGCCGTTTCTTTGCCCGAGGCCCCCGACGAAACAGGCCGACGCTTGCGGCTCATGACCGTTCGTTCCGAAGGACAATTCAACACCGTCGTCTACGAAGAGGAAGACATTTACCGGGGTCAGGAGCGGCGGGACGTGATTTTAATGAGCCGCGACGATGTCCAACGTCTGGGCCTCAAACCCAATCAGCTTGTCACCGTCAAAAGCTCGGTCGGTCAATTGCGGCGGCAGATTGTGCGGCCGTACGACATTCGTCCGGGAAATGCGCTGATGTACTATCCGGAGGCGAATGTGCTCGTCCCTGCAGACGTTGATCCGCTGTCGAAGACCCCCGCCTTCAAGTCGGTGTCGATCGAAATTCTGGCCGAAAGCGAGGCGGATATCCCAGCGCGACCGTATGCCGCAACCCATGCCATGAAATACGACAAATGACCCCGGATTTCGCGGATGCGCGCGGATATGTCACACGGAAGATCAATGAGGGAATCTCGCCCCGTTGGGCCCGTTGGGGCTTCGCGCGCTCGATTGACGCCCGAACCAGGGCTGACGCGCCCTGGGCTATCGAATCGCGCCCCCTTGGGGCTGTTCCGGCGACTACGTCTCCGGCGAATTCCAATTGTAATCTCCAGTCTTAAGGACCACGATTGTCGCAAACCATCGAAAACGTCGCATGCACGCAGTGCGGATGTGTGTGCGATGATTTGGCGATCACGATTGACGCCGGCCGCATCATCCGGGCCGAGCGCGCTTGCGAATTGGCCGAGCCTTGGTACCTGCAACAGGAATTGCAGCGGCCGCCCGTGGCTGCCATCCAGGGGCGCTCGGCGCCGCTCGAAGCGGCCCTGGTTCGGGCCGCCGAGATATTGGCGGCTTCCCGCGCTCCGCTGATCTATGGATTGTCGCGGAGCAGCACCGAAGGACAGCGGGCGGCCGTCGCTTTGGCCGATCGTCTCGGCGCGACGATCGACACCACCGCGTCGCTCTGTCACGCCCCTTCGATCATGGCTTTTCAACAGGCAGGCGAATCGACCTCGTCGCTGGGGGAAATTCGAAATCGCTCTGACCTGGTCCTGTTCTGGGGTTGCGATCCGCTCGTCAGCCATCCGCGGCATCTCGAGCGGTATTCGGCCGATCCCGTCGGTGAATTCCTGCCCGGCGGAAGGCGCGATCGCACTCTCGTCGTCATCGACGATCATCCGACCGCAAGCAGTGACATTGCCGATGTGTTCATTCGACTCGAGCCCGATCGCGATTTCGAGGCGATCTGGAAGCTCAGGCTCTTGATTCGCGATGAATACCCGGTCGGTGGAGCGAATACGGGCGATGATGACGAAATGCTGGTCGATCTTGCGCGTCGAATGAAAGCCTGCCTCTCCGGGGTTGCCTTCTTCGGTCTGGGATTAAGCCAGCGCGGGCTGGGGCATCGCAATGTCGAGGCGCTGCTCTTGCTCGTGCGCGACCTCAACCGTTACACGCGGTTTTACGCGCGCAGGATGCGCATCTACGGCGATGTGACAGGTGCCGACAGTGTGCTTTGCTGGCAGACCGGATACCCATTCAGCGTCAATCTGGGCCGCGGTTTTCCACGATTCAATCCGGAGGAATACTCGGCCCAGGGCGTGCTGGAGCGCGAGGAGGCTGACGCCTGCGTCATCGTGGGGAGCGAAACGCTGGGCCGGTTTTCTCCAAAAGCACTTTTGCATCTGCGAAATATTCCCACAATTGTTCTCGACTATCCCACCGTCGAGTCGATCGTTTCTCCCACGGTGAAGTTCACGACGGCCATTTACGGCATACACAGACCCGGAACGGCCTACCGGATGGATGAGATTCCGATTCCGCTACGGGCATTCCTTCCGTCGGATTATCCCAGCGATGATGAAGTGCTGAATTCTCTGATGGAGCTATTGAACTAATCCGGCGATCGGTCGCATGTCGGCAAGTACTCCACACGCCGAGCTCCTCGACCGCATTTGCGGCGTGATTCTCGGCACTGCTGTCGGCGATGCTCTGGGTCTGCCCCGCGAAGGTCTCTCCCGACGCAGAGCCGCCCTAATTTTTGGCGATGGACCGCTGCAGCATCGTCTTGTTTTCGACCGGGGCATGGTCAGCGACGATACCGAGCACACGTGCCTGGTGGGCCAAGCTCTGCTCGATTCGAGCGACGCCGAAGAATTCGCGCGGGCTTTGGCATGGCGGCTGCGCTGGTGGCTTTTGGGACTGCCCGCGGGCGTCGGGCTGGGCACGGCTCGCGCAATCGTCAAATTGTGGTGCGGATTTCCTCCTCTTCATAGCGGAGTCTGGTCGGCCGGAAACGGCCCGGCCATGCGAGCGGCGCTCTTGGGAATTTGCTTGGCCGGTGAATCGCAACGAATTCGACAGTATGTCCGCGCCTCGACACGAATGACGCACGCCGATCCACGTGCCGAAACGGGCGCGTTGCTCGTGGCGCTTGCCGCCGCTCACGGCGCCGCGAGTTCGGTCGGGCAATTCAACCGCGCGGGTTACCTCGATTGCTTTCATGAGGTGATTCCTGAGGCGGATGACGAGCTGCGTGAAATTTGCGACGCG
>DATGKC010000388.1:0-6263 GCA_035294845.1 Planctomycetaceae bacterium
CTCTTCGACCGTCGAGCGCGACCGGTCGCCGCTCATCATGATGATCGGTCCCGCGAAGCCCTGCTGGCGCAGAGAGCGCACCACCTCAATTCCGCTGACGCCGCCCAGGTGCACGTCGCACAGAACGGCAAAAGCGTTGCGGGCAAGCTGCAAGGCGTCTTCCGCGAGCGAGCACGAGCGCACTGCGACTTCTTGCGACTGCAGCATGAGCGAGATCATTTTCACGATCGGCTCTTCGTCGTCGATCACCAATAGGTGTTTTTCCGCCGGGACTTGAGGCGGCTCGTCGATCGGTGCGGCCTCTGGCGCTTCCTGCGCGGCTTCGTCGGCCTCCGGAGGCAGTTCGGCATCCGAGCACTCGGCTGACAGTTGGCCGATCAAGCTTTGCAGCTTGGCTTCATCCGGAATCGGAATCGAGAACAATTGCGAAGACTCGAGGGCCTTGGCCACCGCGTCGGCCAGGCAGATCTTCCATTCTTCGGCCGAATCCATCTCGTACTGAACCAGCAACTGATTCAGGAATTGATGGCGCTGGGCGGTCCTTTTGTCCGACAGATTCGCCACCGCTTCTCCGATGCGCATGGCCTGCAGAAGTTTGCGTTCGGCATTGGGCATTTCCAGGCCTGAGTCGGGCTGGTGGTGGTTGACGACCAGGCGGATCAACGATTGCGGCAGCCCCCATTTCTGCAAGAGTGCAGCCGATACGTCGGCATGCGTGAGCTCAAATTCCTGCTGTTCGGCAATTTCGAGCCGAAGCTGTCCGACGTCGCGCACGCGGCGGATGATATCGAGATACTTCTCGCCGTTGACATGCGCCAACACCGGGATGCCCAGTTCTTGCAATAGGCCCAGGACGAAGGCCGTGTCGGGAGAGCTTTCGCCGCGATGCCGCGCAAATGAGGCGGCGACGCTGGCGATCAGGACGCTGCGATTGTGATACCAGACGCGGAGCGCCTCGGGAAAGGTCTTGGCCAACCTCGTTTGCGAATGGGCCAGGTTGGCCGAGAGGATCAAGGCGACGGTTCGGCGGATACCCAGGTAGCTGACGGCGTCAATCACCCGCGTGACGCGGTTGCGGACGGCCAGCGCCGCGCTGTTCATCAATTTGAGCAGTATTGATGTCGTCTTGGGATCGACCGAAATGTCCTGGGCCAACTCGGCCATCGAACACGTGTCGGCGTCGAGCTGCGAGGCATACTTCACCAGAATCTGAGGGAGCGGGCGAATGATGTCGGCGCTCTGCACAAGCCGGCGGGCCGCCGAGTTGATGGGGACCTGCGCGATGTTGCCCGCCCTCATCGCCGAACGGGCCAACTCGGCGATCGTTTCGACCGACGCCGTGGGACGGATCACCGATTGAATTTGCAGTGCCTGGACGCGGTCGTGAAGCGCTGAGTTGGCGACTGCAATCAACACCGTCGTCGGCCGCAGTAAATCCTTGTGCAGTCGCTCGAGAATTTCGATCCCGCTCAAGAACCCCGGCAGTTGGTTGTCGATGATCACCAGCTCGACGCACTGGGAATTCACAACTCGGTAAAATTCGTCGGTATTCTGAGGCAACAGCGGCTCGTGTTCGTCGTCGCTGAAGTACGCGGCGAGCTGGGCTGCTTTGCTCGCGTCCGAAAGAAAGACGATCACCACCCGCTTTTGCGACATGAAATCCTCCGCATATCAATCGGCGGTCTGCCTTCGGCAGAATATGAGAAATATAGTCCTGTTTCGGCGATCTTGCGGTAGCCTCCTTGATCTGCGTCCGGAATTGAGGGCTTTACCTGTGGCGCCCTGTCTCTGCCCCAGACGGGGAATTCCCCTTCGCAGCGAGATTTCGCCGCGTTTGTCGCCATTCGGCTCGTTTCCTGACCTAGCGTTGCAGGGCGGTCACTGCTCGAAGGCATGGCATGCGTCGGAAGGTGCATGCGCCGGGCGTCATTTCGCCGTTTCCATTCGCAATCTTGCACTGGACACTGTGGCTCTCTCTGCCTAAAGTTCGCTCCCCAGGCTGGGCCATCACGAGGGAAGCCGCGAAAAAGTAGAGATCGAATGCAGGGCTTAAACTCCGCAAACGACGGCGACGCTGCTGATTTGCCGGATGTGGCTTTCGTTCAGCCCGACTTGTCGGCCGCCCTGCCCCGCGCGATCACGGTGGGACGGCTCGCGGCACTTTTCGTGGCATTGGGCGTTCTCGTGCGGCTGTCGCGCTTTCTCTTGTCGTTTCCGTTATCGGCCGACGAATACCAATTGGCCGCCAATTTTCTCGATCGCGGATTTCTCGATCTGCTCGCGCCTCTGCGCCATAACCAGGTCGCGCCGATCGGTTTCCTGTGGATCGAATGGGCCTCGCTGCGGCTGTGGGGTTTTTCAGAATGGTCGCTGCGATTTTTTCCGCTGGTGTGCGGCGTGGCCAGCGTGTTCGCGTTCCGCCGCATGGCAGGCCGCCTGCTCTCGGGGGTGCCGTTGGTTTTCGCTGTGGCGATCTTCGCCGTCGCCTACTACCCGATCCGATACAGCGCCGAAGTCAAGCCTTACGCCGGCGACGCGCTCGTTTCACTGCTGTTGTTCTCTCTCGCATTGGAATGGTGGATCGCTCCCCATCGCACCAAATGGCTGTGGTGTCTCTCCGGCGTCGCGCCGGTCGCGTTGTCGCTCTCGTTCCCTGCCGCGTTTGTGGCCGGCGGCCTGAGCCTGGCGATCGCGTACACTTTGTGGCGGCGGCGCGGGCTTCCCGGCACAAGAGCCGCCGCGCTTGCCTTTGTAGCGTTCAACGTCGTCGTGGCGACTGCGTTCCTCGCCTTGTTGAGCCTCAGTATTTCTGCGCAATACGCCGCCACGCGCAGCGACATGACCGATTGCTGGGCAGACGGCTTCCCTCCGGCGGCGCCTCTCCAATTGCTGGCCTGGTTGGCGTCGGTCCATACGAGCGAAATGTTCGCCTATCCTTTGGGGGCAGAGCACGGCGGCAGCACATTGACGTCGATTTGCTTCGGTATGGCGTTGCTCGCCCAATTCCGGGCGGCTCGGCGCGAGATGGCGCTGGCGATCGTGGGATGCTTCGCATCGTCGCTGATCGCAGCAGCCCTGCATCGCTATCCCTATGGGGCGCACGCGCGGCTGTCGCAATACTTGGCGCCTGCCATTTGCCTCTTGACGGGTTCGGGAGCCGCGCTGCTGTTGGCTCGACTGCGCTGCTCTTGGCAAAAGATTGCCGTGCGAGCGGCCATCGCGGCTTGCATTGCCATCGGATTAGCGACGGTCGTCCGCGATTGGGTCAAACCGTACTCGTCTCGCGTCGATCGGCAGCATCGTGATTTCGCCCGCCGGTTTTGGAACGACGCGCCCGGCGTGATGACGGTGTGCCTGTCTACCGACTTGCACCTGAAAATTTATGAGGGAAGTTTCGAGACCGCGTACCTTTGCCATCAGCGCATTTGTTCGCCGGCGCACCGCCGCGGGGCCCAGGCGGCCGCCGAGCGAATTGCGGCCGCGAAAGGGCCGCTGCGGTGCGTCGCGTTTCATTCGGCGTCGGCCCGCCGCAACGATCAGGTTCTTACGGCGTGGATGGAACAAATGCTGCGCGATTATGATCTCGTCGGCGCCGAAAGTCATCAGGTTCCGCTCGCCAAACCGGAAAGCAAGTTGTTCGAGTTCTATCTCATGTGCTATGACGTTTATCATTTCCGGCCCAAGCGGAATTCCCAGCACGCTGATTGAAGGAGCATCTTGGAAGTGTCGGGTAGCCTGTCCTGGTTGTGCCTTTCCGCGATGGCGGCCGGAGTCGTCAACTCGATGGCCGGCGGCGGGACGCTGCTGACCTTTCCCGTGCTCACGGCCGCCCTCGCGCCGCTGGGACTCGCGCAGGCGGCCGTCGCGGCCAACGCCACCAGCACGGTGGCCCTCGTCCCCGGTTCGCTGGCGAGCGCCTGGGGGTACCGCCGCGAAATGAGTCGCGCCCGGCGCTGGCTGGCGATTTTGGCCGGGCCGAGTCTCATGGGCGGCATCGTCGGCTCGCTGCTCTTGACGCGCATGGATGCGAAATACTTTTCGGCGCTTGTCCCATGGCTGCTTTTGACCGCGGCCGTCGTCTTCCTGGCAGACACCGTTTTCGGCCGGCGTCGAACGGCCGATATCACGCCCGAGACGCATTCGGTCGTCGCCGTTTTGGCACTCATCGCGTTTCAGTTCGGCGTTGCGGTATACGGCGGTTATTTCGGCGCGGGAATTGGAATTCTCATGCTTAGTGCGCTGGCCTTCATGGGTGTTGGAGACATTCATCAAATGAATGCATTGAAGACCGTGCTCAATGGCTGCATCAACGGCATCTCGGTCATCGTTTTCGTCGCTGATGGAATGGTCGCCTGGCACTACGCGCTCCCCATGGCCGTTGCCGCCATCGTTGGCGGTTATTTGGGAGCGCTCGCTGCGCTGCGCGTCAAGCCCCGCTTCGTAAGATGGGCCGTGATCTGCATTGGGTTCTCTCTGGCCATCTATTATTTTCGGCGCTGAGACGGGCCGGCGATTATCCGGTTTTTCCTCACATCATCGCGCTGGGTTTTCCTGATACGCGCCGGTAGTTTGAGCTTCTATCCTTCGTGAAGCTTAGAAACATTCATTTGGACCCGAAGGGCCCGCAATGGGGAGCAGGGACGACTCCCCACTGCGGGTATTTTTTTGCGCCGCAATGAGATGGCGCTTGAGTGAATTGCAGCCAGATTGAATCATGAATGGCCAGACGCCCGGCGGTTCGAACCGCCGGCTGCTCCCCAGGCCCAGACGACGATTGTGAGTTCGGGTTTCGTCGCAAGCTGCTGGCACACGGCGTGTTGAATGCCGTCGAAGATCGCTCGGCTTGGCCGCGAAAGCCCGCCACGCCCTGCGGCATATGATGTGCGGATTTAAGCCGCCGAGCCTATTCATCCATGAAGGGAGGTTGCCATGCGCACGCTTGCTTGTCTGTCTGGGGCCGCGTTGCTTGCCGCGATTTTTCTCGCGGCCCAAACCAACGGTCAGGGAAAGACGAACCCTCAAAGGAAAAATACGAAACCCGCGGCGCAGTCAGACGCAAAACCGCAGAATGCCGCTGGAACTCAATCATCCGACAAAAGCGCGGCTGGCGAGAATTCGGCCGGACGCGACTCCCCTCAATCGTCAGGAACGGGTGCAAAGAAGTCTGCCGACAAGACGGCAGAGCCCGATAAGCATGCGGCCGATGAAAAGGCCATCCTCGAAACCGCTGAAACTTTCGTCAAGGCGTATGAACAAAGAGACGCAAAGGCCGTCGCCGCACACTTTACCGCCGACGCCGAGTACATTGACGAGCAGGGAAACGTTTTCGAGGGACGCGAGGCGATCGAACAGACGTTGACGGAATTCTTCGCTGCCAACCCTCGGGCTCAACTCGAAGTCACCGTGGAATCGGTCCGATTTGTGACCCCTGCGGTGGCGATCGAGGACGGCACCAGCACGGTGACGAGTCCGGACGGCGATCTTCGCTCACACAGCCGCTACGTTGCCGTCCATACCAAGACCGATGGCAAATGGCTCGTGGGCGCGGTTCGCGAACATGCCCCCAAGGGCGAGCGCCGGCACCGCGAAGAGCTCCGTCAGCTCGAATGGCTGACGGGCGATTGGGTGGATGAAGCCGAAGATTCGATCATCTCTTTCTCTTGCCGAGCGGTCGACGACGGCAATTTTCTCGTGCGCGATTTCACCGTCACCGTTGCCGGAGAAGAGGTGATGCACGGGTCGCAGCGCATCGGCTGGGATCCGCTCACGGGCAAGTTGCGGGAATGGACGTTCGACTCGGAAGGGGGTCACTTCGAAGGCGTTTGGCATCGCGATGGGGACAGTTGGATTCTGAGCTCGGTAGGCGTCACCGCAGATGGCCAGACTGCTTCCGCAAACAGTATTTTTACATTCATTAATCCGCACACGATGACCTGGCAGGCCGTCGATCAAGAGGCCGAGGGAGTGCGCGTTCCAGACAGTGAATTGTACACGCTGGTTCGCAAAGGCCCTCCACCGGAAACTTTGGAAGAAGCCGGAAAGTAATCGGCAATCACAACTCGGCATTAAGACGATAGCCGGCCGCGCTTTGCCCACGGCCGAACGCTGCCGGACATCGATGAACTTCACTCGGAGGACTCAGTCATGAAACTCATCCCGTGGAACAAAGCGGCCCTTATTTGCTGCCTGGCGTTCGGTTTGGGCACCGGCACCGCATTTGGACGAGGTTTCGGCGGCGGCGGCGGCTTCCACGGTGGCGGCGG
>DATGKC010000389.1:0-6298 GCA_035294845.1 Planctomycetaceae bacterium
GCTTCGATCAGCGCCTTGAGGTCGCCCGACTTCGCCGAATAGAGCCCGACATGGAACTTCGCCCCGTGCGTCGTCGAGGTGTACGCCTTCCAACCGGCGCAACCCAGATAGGCCGCGACCGCCGACATCGTGTGCAGGTAGATGCCCTCGGCGTGCGCCCGCTGCCGCGGGACGTTCATCGCTCCGCCTTGGGCCAGTTGGCGGAAGGCCTCTTCGACGACGTCGACGGCGATTTCCATGTCGAGCAGCTCGCGCACGTCCGCTTCGGTCAGATACAGCGCAGGCATGGCAAAATCGCTTTCGAAAGAAAACAACGATGCGACTTCAGCGATTGACCCCCAGCTCGCTAATTATACGGAAATCGTCTTTGAGCGACCGGTACAATTTTTGATACAACGGATACGAAACGTCGTAAACCCGTCGCGATTTCGCCTTTGGGACTGCGGTCGTTTCGATTTGGATCGTCGCCTCGCACGCTTCGACAATTGATGAATAGGCCCCCGTTCCCACCGCCGCCAGGAGCGCCACGCCGTAAGCCGGCCCCTCCAGCGAATTCGTCGTGACCGATTTGAGGCCATAAACATCGGCCTGCAATTGCCGCCAAAACCGGCTCCGCGCTCCCCCGCCGGCCAGGCGGATCTCATTCATCGGCACCTGCATTTGCTGGATGATTTCCAGCGAGTCGCGCATGGCGTAAGTGGCTCCCTCGAGTATCGATCGCACCAGGTGCGGCTTCCCGTGCCTGAGCGTCAGCCCCACCCACGCTCCCCGCGCGAAAGGGTCGGCATGAGGAGTGCGCTCTCCCGTGAGATAGGGCAAATAGAACAGCCCCTCCGATCCGGGCGGGGCCTGCTCGGCTTGCTCCATGATCAATTCGTAGGCATCTCTCTTCTGGCGCCGGGCGACGGCGACTTCCACGTCGGCCAATTTGTTTCGATACCATTGCAGACTCCCCCCCGCCGAGAGCACGACGCCCATCACGTGCCACTTTCCGCGCACGGCATGGCAAAAAGTATGCAATCGGCCTTGAGGATCGAACTGCACGCTGTCGCTGTGGGCGAACACGACGCCGCTGGTTCCCATCGTCGCCGAAATGCCCCCCCGGCGAACGATGCCATTTCCCACTGCGCCGGCCGCCTGGTCGCCGCCGCCGCCAACGACGCTGATCCCCGCGGGCAAGCCGAGCAGCTTGCCGGCGCCGGCCGTCAGCTTGCCTGTGACCTCGTCTGATTCATGCACATTCGGCAAAATCTCGGGGTCGATGGCCAACAGGTTGAGCAGTATTTTGCACCAGCGGCGGTTCTCGACGTCCAAAAGCAGCGTCCCCGAGGCATCGCTGACTTCGGTGGCGAATTCGCCGGTGAGCCGCAGGCGAACGTAATCTTTCGGAAGCAAAAGGCGCTTGAGCCGTTCATAGTTCTTCGGCTCGTGCCTGCGCAGCCAAAGGACTTTGGGGGCGGTGAATCCAGTGAGCGCGGGGTTCGCGACCAGTTCGATCAACTTCGCCCTGCCGCCGGCGCGCGATTCGATTTCGACGCATTCGGCGCTGGTCCGCTGGTCGTTCCACAAAATCGCCGGTCGAATGACCTGCTCGCGCCTGTCGAGAAAAACGCTGCCGTGCATCTGTCCCGACAAACCGATTCCCGCGACATCGGCGGATTTCACCTTCCCCTTTTTGAGAACGGCCCGCACGCTTTTGATCGCCGCCTGCCACCAGTCTTCAGGATCCTGCTCAGACCAGTCGGGGCGCGGGCTGGAAAGCGGATAGGCCACCGTGGCGGTCGCGAGAATTTTGCCGTCTTCGCGCATGGCCAGCGTCTTGGTGCCGCTGGTGCCCACGTCGATCCCCAAATAGACGCTCATCGGGTTTTCGCCTTCGCTCGCAGATTCAGTTGGCTGGGCGCGCGCCGTCATGACGCTGGAAAACTGACCAGGTCGGCTGACGAGCGGGTCACAAGGATATCAAAGCCGGCCTGCCGAAGGAATGACGCATAGCCAAGATGATCGTGACATCCAGAACGCGCTTGTGATATAACATCGCCCGCTTCATCAAGAGAGAGACTCGTCGAGGTCCCCGTCATGCAGCCGAGCACCATCCAAACAACTGCCGATCTGCGTCTTGAATCGGTGCGATCGCAATTGAGCCAGGCGGCAGACGTGCTGCGTTCAGCATGCGAGCAGTGTGCCGAAGACATTCTCGCGGCCGCCGATTTGATCGCCGCCGCGCTCCAAGCCGGGGGCAAGCTGCTCTTATGTGGAAACGGCGGCAGCGCGGCCGATTGCCAGCACCTGGCGACCGAGTTCACATGCCGCCTGTCGGCCGATTTTGTGCGCCCCGCGCTCGCGGCCCTGGCGCTCACCACCGATACGTCGTTTCTTACCGCCTATCCCAATGATTTCGATTTCGAGGGGCTCTTTTCGCGGCAAGTCGAGGCGCTGGGAAAGCCGGGAGACGTCCTCCTGGGAATCAGCACCAGCGGCGGTTCGGGCAATGTGATTGCGGCCGTCGAGGCCGCCCGAAAACTGGGCATGAAGACCGTCGTATTGACCGGTGAGAAGGGTCGGCTGCGGCAGCTTGCTGACGTGGCAGTCTGCGTCCCCAGCGATCGCACGCAGCACATCCAGGAGACGCACCTGGCGATCGAACACATCCTCTGCCACCTGGTCGAGCGCACGCTCTTCACTCGGTGAGCGTCGTTCGCCGGCACCGCGCGGCCGCTTCAGGATTGCGTTGTTTCTACGTCGATCTCGGGGAATGAATCGAACGAAACGGCCGCCCCCTTCACGCCGTCTTCACCGATAATCCCGCATTGCGCCAGGGCGCTGATCGCCGATTGAAATGACTCGAACGAGTATTCCTGTCCCGACATGAAGATCTGGAAAGTTCTGTCGAATTGATTGCTGCGTTGTTCGCAATGGGCAGGCATGTGCCGCTCCTTTTGTTGAAGTCACCATGCCCATTTTCCGCAGAGGCGGCGCGCCTGCCAATCGGTCAATTCCTTCACGGCGCATGGGGAGAATCCCGATGACGGGATGCGCGCGGACGGACGCGACCGCTGGTGCGCGATTCTGCGGCGCGAAAAGAAATCTGGCCGCTCGCGAATTCAACCGGCCGCCTCATTGAGGGGGCGACGAATACCGGCGACGAACGTCAATCGGCGACGGCCGGTTCGACGTTGACTCGCCGGCCTTCCTGGTCGAAGTACACTTTTCCGTCGACGAGCGCGAAGATGGTGTAGTCGCTCCCCAAGGCCACGTTGCGGCCGGGCCGCCATTTCGTGCCGCACTGCCGCACGATGATGTTGCCTGTGCCCACCGCCTCGCCCCCGAACTTCTTGATGCCCAGCCGCTGCGCGCGAGAATCGCGGCCGTTTCGAGTCGAGCCTTGTCCTTTTTTGTGTGCCATGTCGTACGAGTTCCTTTCGCGGCGGAGATCGTTCTCCCAAGCCGATTGTCAGCGATAAATCCAGCGCGCTTCGTCTTTGACTCGAATTTCTTCTTCGTGCTGTTCGAACCGATCGCCCGGACGCCAGAAATCCTGGGCCAGTGTTCGGCGCTTGACGATCTCCTCTCCGTTGGGTCCCTGTTCGACCTTGTAGCCGTTCGAGAAGCCGGCCATGTAAATCGTAAAAAATGCCAAATCAGGATCGATTCCGGTCCAGGTCGCGACGCCGTCCAGCGAGCGCAATACTTTCGAACGGTCGGGGGTGATCTTGGGAAGCGGAGCGACGACATCGACCGAGTTTTTGTATTTGTAACGCTCGCGCTTGTTGATCGCCGCCTGTGCGGCCGGAATGACGCGATCGGGATAAATCTCGACGCCTCGCTTCCCCTCGACCACGAGCGTGAATTCGGGAACGAACTTCGGCCGGTCTGCCGATCCGTCGGTCGCGTTGGGAAGCCCCGAGGCGGTGCGCACCACCGCGCGGTACGCCAGATACCAGACCAATTCGTTCGCCGACTTTCCGGTTTTTGGATCGTCGAGTTCGACCTGAATCATGCGCACCGGTTTGAAATTGACTTCCAGCGCCCAGATGTCAGGTTGCGAACTTCGCTCCTGGCCTGTAATCAAAGGCAGAGCGACGGTTTCGACTCCGGGGACAATCGCTGAAAAGCCGGCCTGCGGCCATGCCCACAGCGCGCCGGCGGCAGCCAGCGACCGATTCAGAAACTGCCTGCGGTTAAGAGGTTGCATCAAAATCAAGACTCCATCAAAGCACGAGCAGGGTTCGCCGAGACGGCAAATTTCTCGTGAGAGAACTTTAGTATACCAGCCCATTGAGGAGGGTCAAGGCGGCCATTTACGGCATTCTCGGCAAATTCTAGCAATTTGGCCGTCACGCGCGTGCGGCCGCACGGCCGACACTATTCTCTCGGGCAGCCAGGCCCGGAGCATGAGGCACTGGCAGCCAAACTCCGCCGAATTTCAGCGCCGGATGCAGTGATATCGACACGGCCGCCACGCCTTGCACTTGAACCGCCCGAGCGTGACCCATGCCAGGTTTCGACATACAATCGCCGCACACCCAGCACAGGCCTCCAGAATCGAGGCGATCGAAACGCCGCGCCGGCTGCAAGGAGAGCACCGCATGACAGAGTCCCATCCAACGCCTTCTCGCGAGTTGCCCGAATCGCTCTGGGATGACGTCTCGTTCTTGGGCATGACGGGGACGCAATTTCTCGGGGCGTTCAATGACAACCTCTTCAAACAAGTGGTGCTCCTGCTGTGCATTGACTACGCGATGCAGCACGGCACACGCGATTACCAGCCGCGCGCCCAGGAACTTTTCGCTCTTCCCTTCGTCCTCTTTTCCGGATTTGCGGGCTACCTCTCGGACCGGCTAAGCAAGCGGGCCATCGTCGTCTGCTGTAAGGTCGTGGAAATCGGGATCGTCATTCTGGGGACATGCGCGCTGTCGTCGGGATCGCTGGTCGCGGCGTTCGCCGTCCTCTTCCTTCTGGGAACGCACAGCGCGTTCTTTGGTCCCTCGAAGTTTGGAATTCTCCCCGAGCTGGTGCGCGAGTCAAATCTGTCGGCGGCCAACGGCATTTTCTTGATGACGACATTCGTGGCCATCATCCTGGGGACGGTTTTGGCCGGAATTCTCAAGGGCTTTGTGCACGAGAATATCGTGCTCGTGGGCGGAGCGTACGTCGCGGTGGCGGCCTGCGGCCTGGCCACGTCGCTATTGATTCGGCGAACGCCAATCGCGCGGCCCGGGCTCGAATTCTCGTCATCGGACCTCGTCGTCAGTGGCCAGACGGTGAAGATGTTTTGGCGCGACCGGCCCTTGCTGATGGCGCTCTTGATGTACTCGGTGTTCTGGCTGATCGGCGGCTTGACGCTGCCGGCTGTCAATGCATTGGGAAAATTTCAGATTTACGGCGACCTCGACGTCAAACAAGCCGATGCCAAAACCAGCGTGATGACAGGCTTCCTGATCATCGGAATCGCAGTCGGTTGCGCGGCCGCCGGCTGGATCTCGGGAAAGAAAATCAATTTTCGCCTGGTGCCGTGGGGATGCTGGGGGATGGTGCTGGGGTTGGGGATGGTTGCGTTACTCGGCTGGCTGGGGGAGATTCCCGATGGTTCGCAGAGTGCCGAAATTTCCGCGGAAGCGGTCGAATGGGGCTCGAAATTGTCGCTGGTATTCATGGGGACCGCGGCAGGAGTTTTCACCGTTCCCTTGCAGGTGTTCTTGCAGTCGCGTCCTCCCAGCGATCAGAAGGGGCGCGTGATCGGCGCGATGAATCTCGTGAACTGGCTTGGCATCCTGTTTTCAGCCCGCATCTATTCGGGTTTCGATTTCCTTCGCGATCTGGCCGGCGCCCCGCACAGCATGATGTTCGCCGGCGCGGCGATTTTATTGCTGCCGGTCGCCTTGCTGTATCGCCCGCAGGAGACGGCCCGACCGGCAGCATGGGAAGAGCCCTTAAGCGTTCAGATTTGAGCAGCATGATGACGCGTTGGCATCCATTGGCCTGAAAGGCCGCACTAATCCACCCTTGGGCAATGCGGGGCAACGGCCTAGAAAACTGTCATAGCCCTGACGGGACGCCAGGGGCACCCGGCCCGGAATCGCAACCTGAAAGGTTGCCAGCTAATAGCCGGGGGTCGAGCGCAGCGAAGACCCCCGGATCAAGCGCGTCGATCGACCAGCACCCCGGCAGGGCAACGCCGTTAACTATTTTTTTCCATGAAAATAGGGTATTTCGGCAATCTTATTCATGGTTTTTGTGAGCCTTGGGTACTGTGAAAATATGGTGATATAAGAAAGCCCTGGAAAACCGGGCAATT
>DATGKC010000390.1:0-4640 GCA_035294845.1 Planctomycetaceae bacterium
TCCAAGACTGTACGCCCATTCTCGCCAAAGAGCAGAGCCGCGGGGCGATACAGCTTCCTGAGTTGCGCCTCGAGCGAGGCTACAATACCCGGCAAGCGATGAATTACGGGTTCTGTGCGTGGCGGGATTTTTTCAATGACCGTCAGCTCTTGGCGCTCGGATGGCTGCGCAGAGCCATCGCCGCAATCGACGACGAATCGGTCCGCTGGCCGCTCATGACGCTGTTTTCTGGAATCTTGGAATTCAACAACCTCTTTGCCTCATACAAAGGAGAGGGGACCGGCGCGGTTCGCCATATGTTTTCGCACCATATCCTGAAGCCCGAGCGGATGACAATCGAGGCGAACGTGTGGGGCACCCGCAAAAGCTCAGGCTCATTTCTGAATTTGTTCCAAAGCCGGCTGCTTCGGGCCATCGACTACCGCGAGACGCCGACCGAGGTCAATGGCAAGAGCGGATCGCCGCGGGAGTGCGCGCCGCCGTTCAGCGGCGAGATCGGCTTACGCTGGCCGACCGACGGCAGAGTTGTCCCACGCGGCATCTACCTCTCGTGCGGCGATTCGGCCGCCACTCAACTGCCCGACCGCAGCATCGACATTGTGGTCACCGATCCTCCCTTCTTTGACAACGTTCACTATTCGGAGCTCGCCGACTTTTTTTACGCGTGGCAGCAGTTGCCGCCGAGTCGATGTGGGATTTCGGCACATCCGCACGGCGCGACGACGCGGCGCGATTCCGAAGTGCAGGATTCCGATGCAGCGCGGTTCGCCGACAAGCTCAAAGCCGTATTCTGCGAATGTCGGAGGATTTTGAAGGACGACGGCCTACTCGTCTTCACCTATCATCACTCGCGCGACGAGGGATGGCATTCGCTTGCCGAATCGATTTTGGGAGCGGGGTTCGTGGTTGTTAACGCGCAGCCGGTAAAGGCCGAGCTGTCGGTTGCGACACCGAAATTTCAGGCAAAAGAGCCGATCCAATTGGACATCATCATTGTCTGCCGCAAGCAAACAAGCGAGTCATCGAGCAAACCGAAATCGGCTCCAGAGGCTATGCAGTCAGCGCTCGAAAAAATGGCGCGTCTCCGCCAGTCCGGATTTTCCTTATCGCGAAATGATCGCAAGATCATCCTTTACGGGCAATTGCTCACGACTTTGACATCGCCCTCCGAAAAGATCGAGATTCCCGATTATATCGATGCCGAGCTGGACCGCGCCGAACCGGAGCCGATGGCTATTCGCCGAGTCGCCCGACAGAAAGCATTGTTCACCGACTAGGTCCAGTGAGGACTCGCCCTGTGGCGCAGGCGCCGCTAGGCGACGACCGGCGCGTCGGGCGCGGCGCCCAATCGCAGGCGTTCGGCCTTCCATTCCGCCAGATCCGCCAGTGTGCCGGGGTGCGCAGATTGTTTGCATGGACTTTCGAACCACCCGCCAACGGCGAGAATCTTAAGCTCGTCGCGGGTGATTAAGAATTTCACCTGGTGAAAACCGAAGCGATCCCGAATGTGCCCTCCATTCCACGGGCCGATGAACGTGAGGCAATGGAAGTCGTATTCGTCATCGCGCTTGATCTTCACCACGGCCATGAGGTTTTTGCCGTTTAGTTTCGCCAGCGATAGCTCGACGATCCGACCATCCTTGGGAACAGCGAACTTCAGCTCGACGCGCTTCAATTGCCGGTCGGCACCGCCTAGGGGCTGCGACGTCAAGTACAGTCGATTCTCGTCCTCCTCCAGGCCATAGACGATGTCCTCGACGACGGCTTTCTCGACGGCGGCGGTCTTATTCGGCGGCTTCTCCGTCTGCTCTGCAGGCGGCTGATTTTTAGCCGGCTCATCGTCTGCCGACGGCGAATTGCGGGGCACACAGAGAGCCAGCATGGTGCCGATCAGGAGTGCGGCACTGGAAAGTCGCATTGTGGCGGTCCTTCAAAAAGATTTCCGATCCTAACACCGTTCATCAGTGGCGGCGATCATAAATCTTGATGCCGATTTACTGCCAGATCAGCTTATGGCGACCTCAGTTACCTTGATGCCGTCTTCGCCATCTTGGCGCGGAGCTGCGACAGAAATTGGCGCTCACCCGGCAAGAATCTTCAGGACTTGTTTGCGAAGCTGTTCAAACGTGATACCGTTCCTTTGCAGGTAGTCGCTCGCTGGGTTGTTGCCGCGCTTCAGCAATCCCAATGCCAAATGCTCGGTGCCGATATAGCCGTGCCCCAACGTCCCTGACTCAGATTTCGCCGCGGCGAGAACCAGCTCCGTTTCTGGACTGAATGACGGGCAATGGTTTGCGTGCGCATTTTGATTCGTGTCGCACCCAAGCGCTTCAAGCTGGCCCATCCTTTGCCGAAGCTCGACTCCAAGCTGCTCCAGTGCGAAGCATGCGACGCCTTGCTCGACGTTCGCGATTGCCAGGAGCACATGCTCGGGTGTAACGTGCGCATGGCGTTTCGCCTTCGCATGTTTATGCGCCCAAGAGAGAACGTCGAGCGCGCGATCGGTGAAGTTTGGGAACGCGCACCAACCCAGTTTGACGCGGGGGCCAGCCTGCCGAACTGCAGGCGCGTTCGGCGATCGTGCAGATATCCCCAAATCGGAATTGGCATTGCCGAATTCCGCTGGAGCGGCCTCAAATCTCAATCAGGCGGGGCCGCCCACTGCACAAGCGAGACGCTTGTGCTACGGCACCCTCTGCCCACCGGCTGATTGCGATTCCAAAACCCTTTACCCGCGTATGGCCATCGGACAAACGCAACAATTCAAGGCCCGCCGGCGCTGATCGGGATTGTCGAGCCGACCTCGCCTGTGGTGCGCGGGCCGGGGAATACGGCGCTGATCCAATCGGAAGGCAAGAGCCGCACCGACTCGCGGAGGCGTTCCTGCCACCAGTTCGAGATGTCGATCAGGTCTTTCTTTTCATAGCGGTGCTCGATGATCTCGAAGCTGTCGCGCTTGTAGACCACGACGTCGATCGGGAAATCGACGTTGGCCGCACTGATCCGCGTCGAGTCGAACGCCAGGCAACCGACCTTAAGCGCGAATTGCATGGGGTCGGAATACTTGAGCGTGCGATCGAGAATCGGCTTGCCGTATCCCGTCTCGCCGATGATCGAATAGGGCGTGCCCGGCCCGATTTCGACCCAATTGCCTTCGGGATACAAGAGGTACAGCTTGTGCTCGCGGTCGTGCTCCATCTGCCCGCCGACGAGGGCGAAGAGATTGAAATGCAGATTGGCCGTCTCGAGCGCCTGTTTGTCTTCGGCGGCGACGCGGCGGACCTGTTGCGCGAAAGCGTTGACCGCTTTGTAGAGCCGATCGAATTCGGTCTCGCTCGATTCGAGCACGTCCTCGAAGTACGTGACGACTTTATCCCGCACCGACCGCAGCCCCGACGTCATCAAAAACAGCGAGTGATGGCCGTGCGAGTAGACGGAAACCTTGCGGGCCGTGATGCACTCCGACCCCGAGGTGACGCGCGTGTCGGCGATGCCCACCAGGCCGTCGTGAACTTTGGCGGCAAGACAAAAAGTCATGCGATTCCTTTCGGCTCGATCAACATTCAAGACTGAGACTGGCTCTGCCCCGCCGCGGGACGTTCCAGCGGCCGCGACGCGAAAAACGTCTGGTAGACCGCATCGTCAACCAGGTTGAGCCGCGTTTGAAACCGATCGACGAACTCGTGCAGCCCCTCTTCAATGATATCGTCGATATAGGCAAAGTCGAACTGCGAGCCCAACAAGCCGAGCTGCCGCTCGGCCGGAGTCTGGCCTGCGCCGCGCGGCGATTCGGTGATGGCGTGCAGCGATTGTTCGGCGTGAATCAGGCAAAAGTGCATGGCGCGGGGAAATTGCCTGTCAAGAATCAGAAAATCGGCCACTTGCGAGGGGGTGATCCGGCCGCGCGAACGGTGATACATCTGAAATGCGCTCACCGATTTCAAAAGGGCAGACCACTGAATCAAATCGAGAGGCGTCCCGACTTCAGAGGTCGATGGGAGCAGAATGAAGTACTTTACGTCGAGAATTCGCGAGGTCTTATCGGCCCGTTCCAGCAGCCGTCCCAATTGAGCGAAATGCCAGGCCTCGCCGCGAGACATGGCCGAATCGGTCATGCCGATCATGAGCTGGCTCGACACCTTGACCTGACCCAGAAAGTCGTGCGGGTGTTCGAGCGCGGCGGCCGTGCTGGCTCCTCGAACGATGAGGTAGGCCTTGTTCAGCTCCTCCCACATTTCCGAGGGGATGATCTCGCGAATCGTGCGGGCGTTTTCACGCGCCGACCGCAGGCACGAAACGATGGAGTTGGGGTTCTCGAGATCGAACGTCAGGAACTCCCACACGTTTTCCCGATCGGGCTGCCCGAACTTCTTCTCGAATGCGGCACGGTCGCCGGTCGTGTCGACCAGCGGGCCCCACTGCTCTTTCATGCTGTCGCCCAGATCGAGCGTGAGGTTCAAATTGACGTCGATGAACCGCGCAACGTTTTCGGCCCGCTCGATGTAACGGTTCATCCAGTAGACCGAATTGGCCACGCGGCTGAGCATCGTTCAATGACCTGCCAGCACCCACGTATCTTTGCTCCCGCCGCCTTGCGACGAATTGACGATGAGCGAGCCCTTCTTGAGCGCCACGCGCGT
>DATGKC010000391.1:0-3126 GCA_035294845.1 Planctomycetaceae bacterium
GCAGGCAGCGAAATGGACGCTTGATATTCCATGACCCGGCGAACCGAACGCCGTGCCGACTCTCTATCGGGTTGGAGCGCGCGTGTCAGAATTTCTGTGCGAACCGTTCGTAGTCGTCAACTTTGCGGCGTTCCACCAGGCTCGCGAGTGAAAGGAATTTATGTCAGAACCTGACCGTTTGGAATTGGCACGGCTCGAAAAGCTGCACGCGATCGAGGCCTTGGGGCACGATCCGTGGGGCCAAAGGTTCGACGGGCACCGGCCGATCGCCGAGGCGCGGGCGAAATGCCCCACCGAGCAGGGCCAGGCCGGCCCGGCCATTCGCGTCGCGGGCCGGATCATGCTCCGCAACAACAAGGGCAAGCTCAAGTTCTTCCATCTCCAGGACTGGACCGGCCGCATTCAGCTTATGTGCTCGAAGGCCGAGTTTTCGGAAGACGAGTGGAAGTTGATCGAGCAACTGGACCTGGGCGACTTGATCGGCGTCGACGGGCATTTGAAGCTCTCCAACACCGGCGAGAAAACGATCGGCGTCTCGCACGTCACGTTTCTCACCAAGTCGCTCGCCCAACCGCCGGAAAAATTTCACGGCGCCAAAGATATCGAGCTTCTGCTGCGGCAGCGATACATCGACCTGATCTACAACGAAGGCGTGCTCGAACGCATGCTGCAGCGCGGCAGAATCATCGACTCGGTCCGCCAGACGCTGCGCGAACGCGGCTTCGTCGAGGCCGAGACGCCGGTGCTGCACGCCATCGCCGGCGGCGCCGCGGCCCGCCCCTTCATCACGCATCACAACACGCTCGACATGCAGCTTTACCTGCGAATCGCGCTGGAGTTGCACTTAAAGCGCCTGATGGTGGGGGGCGTCGAACGGGTCTACGAAATCGGCCGCGTGTTTCGCAACGAAGGAGTCGACAGCACGCACAACCCCGAATTCACGATGATCGAGCTCTATCAGGCCTACGGCGATTATGAAACGATGATGGAGCTCACCGAGGCGATCTTCGTGAACGCCATCAAAGCGGTTGGTGCGCCGGCGGTCGAGGCATCGGATGCGCTGGACGCTCAATCCAGCGGCTCGCGCCAGCCGCTTGCCGAGGGTTTGGTTCGCCCTTGGGGTGAAAAAATGATCGACTACACGCCCCCCTGGCCGCGCCGAAAATATGCCGATCTCTTCCGCGAATATGCGCATTGCGAAATCCACGACGCCGCGGCCGTCGCCGAGGCGGCGCGCAGCCACCACATCGAGACGGCGGGCAAACATCCGGACGTGATCGTCAGCGACGTGTTTGAAGAGGCGGTCGAGCGGCACCTGGTTGGCCCGGTGTTCGTCATCGACTACCCGGCGGCGATGTGCCCGTTGACCAAGCGCAAAAAGGGAGAACCCGCCATTGCCGAGCGGTTCGAATTGTTTATTGACGGCATGGAGCTGGCCAACGCCTATACCGAGCTCAACGACCCGCGGTTGCAGGAGGAGCTGTTTCGCACGCAATTGGCAGGTCTCTCGCCGGAGGAGAGCATGGCCAAGATGGACCAGGATTTTATACGGGCCCTCAAGGTGGGCATGCCGCCGGCCGGCGGCCTGGGCATCGGCATCGACCGCCTGGTGATGCTGCTCACCAACAGCCACAGCATCCGCGACGTGATCTACTTTCCGCTCTTGCGGCATGAAGGTTGGTCTTGACCAGAAATGGGATAAGATGGATAGTCTGCGTTCTCCCCGCCATCTGCCAAGGAACGGCTCATGTACAAAGTTTTGCTGTGTAGTCGCTACCTCCGGACGCGCTATATTGCCCTGGCCAGCGTCGTCAGCGTGATGCTCGGCGTGGCCACCATGATCGTGGTCAACAGCGTCATGGCCGGGTTCAGCTCCGAGATGCGCGATCGTATCCACGGCATTCTGGCCGACATGGTGCTCGAGGCCTTCAGCCTGGACGGAACGCCCGATCCCGAGCGGCAAATGCGGATCATTGAGAAAGAGGCGGGCGAATACATCGAGGCCATGAGCCCCATCGTCGAAGTCTACGGCATGCTGAGTTTCCGGTGGGCCGGCCAGTGGATCACCAAACCAATTACGATCATCGGCATCGAGCCGCAGAGCAAAGCAAAGGTCGGAACTCTCACCGATCACCTCGAAAACTACATGACGATCAAGGACGACCAAGGTCGTGTGCTGCGCGCCGCCGCTCGCAGCGCCGACCAGCCTCCCGATTGGGAGTTGCTTCCTTCATATCTGGAAGCCCGGCGGCGGCGAATGCAGGAAGCGCGCTTTTTGCACGACGACGATCAGATGGAAGATGAACGAGGCGACGCGAAGAATCACGGAGGCGATGCGAACGACGACGGCCTGCTCGACGAACTGCTGGCCAATGATCGCGACAATTCCGAAAACGGCAAAGAAGACCCGGCGGCCCCGCTTGCGGCGCGACTTTATGTCGGCAGCCAGCTTGGCAGCTTTCAGTACTCCGACAAGGAGACAAAAAAGATCAAGACGGTGATGATGATCGAGCCGGGCGACGACGTCAAAGTGAGCACCGTCAGCGCCGGGCGGCCTCCGGAAGCGCGCCATTTCAACGCGACGGTGGTCGACATCTTCAAAAGCGGAATGAGCGAATACGACTCGAACCTGGTCTTCATCAACCTCGAGGAACTGCAGAGGATTCGGGGGATGATCGAGCCCTCCAGCGGCGTCAAGTCGGTCACGACGATTCAAATCAAGCTCAAGGATTTCGCCGACGCCAAGATCGTGGCCGATAAGCTGCGGGCCGTTTTTCCGCCGAACGTCTATCAAGTGCGCACCTGGGAACAAAAGCAAGGCCCGCTGTTGGCGGCCGTGGATGTCGAGTCGACGATCTTGAACGTGCTCCTCTTCATGATCATCGCCGTCGCCGGGTTCGGGATTCTGGCGATTTTTTTCATGATCGTGGTCGAAAAGACGCGCGACATCGGGATTCTCAAGTCGCTGGGGGCCAGCTCCCGCGGAGTGATGTCGATCTTTGTGTCGTACGGCCTGTCGCTGGGCCTGGTGGGGAGCGGCGTCGGAGTGGTCGTGGGCTTACTATTCGTGCGTTACATCAACGAGATCGAGAAATGGCTGACTTATCTCACGGGGCGCAAGGTGTT
>DATGKC010000392.1:0-5239 GCA_035294845.1 Planctomycetaceae bacterium
GCTGGATTCCGCAGATGCCCGTCGCGAACAACGGCACGTTTCTCGTCGACACGAACCGCACGTATTGACCGCGCCGGCCGGCGGCACAAGTTCGCCAGTTTGCCCGATCGCCAGATCAGGAATGTGCGGCTGCGTTCCGCATGAAGCCGGGGCTTCTTCGTCCGCCGTCTGCATCGACGCGGGCGCTACGTCCGATACGGATGGAAGAACCCAGCGCTTGCCGCATGAACACCCCCACGGATCGGAGGGATTTACCCGTCATGGCCGGATCGCCCGACTGCGCCGAATTGGAACGGAAACTCCAGGAGCTTCAGCAGCAGTTGGTCCAGGCTCAAAAGCTGAGCACGGTCGGCGCGCTGGCCTCGTCGATGACGCATGAGTTCAACAATTTCCTGACGACGATTATCAACTACGCCAAACTGGGTCTCAGGCACAAAGACACGGCGACCCGCGAAAAGGCGTTCGATAAGATCCTCTTGGCAGGTCAGCGCGCCAGCAAAATCACGACGGGCATGCTGACGTATGCACGCCGCGGCGGCGATCGCCGCGAGGCGACCGACCTGGCGGCCCTCGTCCAGGAGGTGCTCCTGCTGGCCGGCAAAGACCTGCAGATGCACCGCGTGCGGCTGCAAACGGATTTTGCCGAGCAGCCCATAGTCGCCGAAGTCAACGCCGGTCAGTTGCAGCAAGTGCTGCTGAACCTCGTCATCAACGCGCGCCAGGCGATGCCGGGGGGTGGGCAATTGACAGTCAGGGTGCGGCATGGTTCAGAGGCGGGAATGGGAGAAATCTCGATCCGCGATTCCGGGGAGGGAATTCCTGCCGAGACGCTGAGAAAAATCTTCGATCCGTATTTTACGACAAAAACAGCCGACTCGCAGGGACAGGGGGGCACGGGTCTGGGCCTAGCGCTGGCCCGCGAAGTCATCGAAGCCCACCAGGGACGGATTCGCGTCGAAAGCGCCGTCGGTCAGGGAACGACGTTTACGCTCAAATTGCCGCTGGCGGGCGCACAAAAGCGCCCGGCCGCCTCCCCTTCCCCGGCAGTTCCTCCACGCGCGCTTCCGGCTTCGACGGGCCAGTAGCCGAGCTCACGGAAAATCTCAGGTCGTCGCTCCGGCTGCCGAAGATTCGTTCAGGACAGCCAGTTCGCGCCACACGGCGGCGATCAGCGACGGCAGTCCCTTCCCCGTGACCGCCGAGATGCACGTGACGGGGCGGCCGATTTCCTCTGCGAGCATTGCCGCCAGTTGATCGGCGCCCGGGAGCTCGGCCTTTGAAACGACGACAATTTCCGGCCGCTCGCGGAGCTCCGGGTTGTACAACCCGAGCTCGTCGCGAATCTGCCGATAATTCTCGAGCGGATCCGACTGATCGAGCGGGAGAGGTTCGATCAGGTGCACGAGAACTTTGGTGCGCTCGACGTGCTTGAGAAACTCGTGCCCCAGGCCTGCTCCGGCGTGGGCGCCTTCGATCAGCCCGGGAATGTCGGCAACGACGAATGAAATGTCTTCCCCTGCGCTGACCATTCCCAGGTTCGGATACTTCGTGGTGAAGGGATAGTCGGCGATTTCCGGATGCGCGCGCGACAGCCGGCTGAGAAGGGTCGACTTGCCGGCGTTTGGTTTGCCGATCAGTCCCACATCGGCGATGACCTTGAGCTCCAGCGTAATGGTTCGCTGTTCACCCGGCCGACCTTGCTCGAACTCGCGCGGCGCCCGGTTGGTGGCCGTTTTGAAAAAGGAATTCCCGTGCCCTCCCCTGCCCCCCGCCGCCACCACCACTTCGTCCCCGGCACGGGTCAAATCGCGGAGCAAAAATCCCTGTTCGGCGTCGCGGACGATTGTTCCCGGCGGAACCAGAATCATCACATCCTTGCCGGCGCGGCCCGTCCAGTTGCTCCCCTGTCCGGGACTGCCGGCCTCGGCTCGGGCGTGCTTCTGACCTGCCAGGGGGGCCAGGCTGTCGACATTTTCTTCGGCGCGCACGAGGACGCTCCCGCCGTCCCCGCCGTCGCCCCCGTTCGGCCCCCCTTTGGGGACTTTGTATTCGCGGCGAAAACTCATGCAGCCATCGCCGCCGTCGCCGCCTTTAACGAACATCGTCACTCTATCGAGAAACATGGGCGAGCGGGCGGCGCGAGGCGCCTGGCGGGTTGAAATGGGAGAAAAAAGTCAACCAGCAGGATAGAGCATCGAACGTGGGAAGACAATGCGCGACAGACGCTGGTAGCGGTCCTTTTTGCACCCACCACCCAGACGCTCGCTCTTCCCGGCCCTCACGCCACGCCGGATACAATCGCGGCATGAGCAAAGAACGACTCGAAAAACTGAGGGTATCGGTCTGGATTCGTCTGGCGATGCAGGCGGTCCTATCGGCTTTCTTCTTTCTTCATGCCACACAGACCACAACCAATGTGATTGAAAAGACAAAGGACCGCGGATTTCGCGGATTCGCGCGGATTCGTAAATTGACCTTCGTCGTGTTTATCCGCGCGTATCAGCGAAATCCGCGGTTTGTCTTTCCATTCGCCACCTCAAAAATCCGCGCGGCACGCGCGGGTTTTTCCGCCTATGCGCTGCGGGACGCGCTGGACGAGGCGTGGTTGGCTTCCTGGTTGCCGCCCGAAACTATTTTCCATGCCGCGACGGCAAGAGCCGCCCCCAATGGCGGCGCGACGATGTAAATCCATAAGTCCTGGAGGCGGCCGCTGACTAAGGCCGGTCCCAGCGATCGCGCGGGGTTCATCGACGCCCCGCAAATGGGACCGGCAAACAGCGCCTCGAATCCCACCACCGCGCCGATGGCCGCGCCCGCCATAACGCCTTTCTCTTTCGCGCCGCTGGCCACGCATAGCACCGTGAACATCAAAATGGCCGTCAACACGACCTCGAGCACGAATGACTGCAGCGCCGTTCCGGCCGGCGTCGTGCGGCCCAGATCCAAATGGCCGGGAAAAAGTCCCTTCAACAGCAGACTGGCCAGAAGCGCGCCGATCAGTTGGCTGGCGACGTACGGAACGACCTGAGCGCCGGCAAATCGCCGCGCGATCCAGAAGCCGATCGTTACCGCCGGGTTGATGTGCGCGCCCGAGATGTCTCCGATGGCATAGATCATGGCCATCACGACCAGTCCGAACGTCAGCGCCACGCCCACGTGCGTGACGCCGCCGCGCGAAACATCATCGATGACGATCGCGCCCGTCCCCGCGAAGACCAGCGCGAATGTGCCAATTACTTCTGCTGCCAGTTTCCTCATCGAGCCTCGCCGGCAATCCTTGACCAAGCTGCATCCAGAGGGAGCATCTTGGAAACGTGAGGCAAAAGCAACCCTTGCCGCGTCGCAATGACCGGCTACAATCCCGACATGAGTGAAGGACGCCGGAAGCCGATCGGCCGCGATTTATGGCGCTGCGCTCTGGTCTTGACGATCGCCGGGTGGTGGCGCGCGCTCACTTTCTACGGATTGGTGGTTGTTCCCGAAGGAACGGAGCAGCTCGGCAGCCAGACGCAGGGGCTCGTGACCCAGCAGGTCACAAAAACGCTGAATCTTGTTGGGATTGCAGTCGCCGGCTCGCTCGTCATTGAGCTCAGACGTTGGGGATCGCGATGGGCGTGGAGCGCCTGGGCGATCTTCCTGGGGTGTCAGCTCGTGCTGTTCGGCGTGCACGTTTGGCTCAGCGATTTGCTGGCGACCGGCGCCGATCGGCGTTGGTTTTATGATGTGCATCGCATCTATTTGTTCGCGACGGCCGTCCAATGGGGAGTCGCTCCGTACCAGCTGTGGCAAGTCTTGCGCAGAGATTGAGATCGACTTCGCGCCGACTGGTGCGGCTACCGCTCAAACCGCGGCAAATCATTGCGATCGACGGCGCCAGAATCTCGCTCACGCCGCTGGTGGTCTCGTCAAGCCGATAGAGCAGCTCTCGCGTCGTCCCTTGCGCAAGATCGAATTCGATAATGCGCGTGTTGATTCCGAAGCGTTTTTCTCCCGCGCCGCCGCCGGGACGGCTGTCCTGAATCAATGGCCGCTGCATCGCCGCGTACAGTTTGTTCCCATCGGGCGTAATTGCCAAACCTTCCAAACCACCGTTTGTCTGACGGCCTGAATGATTCCGCTCGGCCTCGGCGGCGGCCGTCGCGGCGGGATTCGCGACTCGGACCTTGATGGTCCTGCCCCAGCTCGATCAGCAACCCCTCTACGACGCGTACAGTTTCAGCGTAATGTGGGCCGATCCGACGCAGTATCCGATCACGACCGCCAAACTGCCGGTTTGGGTTTGCCCGAGCGCTCCCAGCCAGGATCAACGGACCGACCCGAATTCCGTCGGCGCGCAGAACCCCGCCGGATTTCCCTCGCCTCCGGGGGGATACGGGGCTTGCGATTACATGGCGCTCAGCGGCGTGCGTGCCAGCCTGTACCTCGCCCCCAACCCACCGCTTCAGATGCCCCCCATTATTTCGCTGTCTGTCGTCAACGTCTCGGCGAATCCCGGTCCGATCAAGCAAAGTGAAAACCGCTGGCCGTGCGCGATGCACTCGACGCAAGAAACTCCGCTCTCCAAAATCATCGACGGTCTCTCGCAGACGATGATGATCGCCGAAGACGCCGGCCGGCCCGGTGTCTGGGTCAGCAGGCAGCGACTTCAAGTCACAGGAAGGGTCACCTCTGACGGCTGGGGCTGGGCCGACACCGGCAACTCAGGCGCCGCTGACGGCTGCACCTTTGACGGATCGGTCGTCAACAGTTCGAAGAAGGCCACGCCTCCCGCATTTCCCACATGCCCCGCGGGCGCCTGTCCCGGCTTGTGCTTCATGAACTGCATCAGCGACAGCGAGATTTTTTCGTTCCACGCAGGTGGGGCCATGGTTTTGTTCGCCGACGGCTCCGTGCATTTCATCAACGACAGCATTTCCTTGGTGACGCTGGGCGCGCTTTTGACTCGCAGCGGAAAAGATGTTCCCGGGACGTGGTGAGCAATTTCGCGCCGTTGGAGTTTATTCAAACAATCACCAGTTCTTCACAATCTCTTAACAGCCTCTCGGTACGCTGGTGCCCAATGACTGAGGGATCGTATTGCGCCGAGCGAGGCTGTTTCGTCGGCGCGTCCGGATTTTTGGACGATCGAACAAGATTTTGACCAAAGATTCCAATCTTCATTTGTTACGCACAAAGCGGTCATACGACTTCGTTATTCTCTTGGCTCTTCCTTAGCTCTTAAGGGGTGAGCCGCGTCAGC
>DATGKC010000393.1:0-5193 GCA_035294845.1 Planctomycetaceae bacterium
TCATCACGAGATCGGCATTCATCCTCTGAAAACCAGCGCAGACGTATCGAGCGAGGTCGAGCGGCTGGTGCCGCTGTTCGACCTGGCGATGCTGTCGGAAGGCGACCGTCAACGATCGCTGGGGTTGGCCTGGCAACAGGCCTTTACGCGGCCCGGCCCGGAACCGGCCGACTCACGCGAGCGCCGGCACGCCGCTGAAACGGCGCAAGAGCTTTTGAGCGGCTTGCCGCCGGAATTTGCGGACGACGCGGTGGCCGCGGCCCTGGCGCAACTGCATTTCGCGCGGGGTGAAACGGTCCAGGCGGCCGAGGCCGCCCGGCGCGTGCTCCGCCTGGAAAGCCCCTCGACCGACGCCAAAATCGCGGCGCTGTTTCCGTTGGGCGTCATTGCTTTTTCCGAGCGCCGCTTCGACGAGGCGGCCGAATATTTCAGCGAGCTGACCGGTTTACGGAGAAGCGCCGGCGACTGGTATTTTCTGGGGCTGAGCGAATTCAACTCGGGCCAGGCGGCTTTGGCGATCCAGGCGCTGGAAACATCTCGCCAGCTCGATCCGGCGAGCATCGAAACGTGCGAGGCGCTGGCGACGATCTACCGGTCGCAAGACGATCGCGACGCCCAAGAGCGCCTGCGCGACGAGATCGCCCGGCTCAAGCGCTGGCAATCCGGGCGGGGAATTGCAAATTGAAAATCAGCCATTGCAAATTGGAAATTGACGCTTGTCGGCGCTGGTCTCCTGACCACGCCGCAGGCCCGACCGAAGGTCTCCCGCGCGACGAATGTTGCCGGTTGTATGCCCAGAGACGCACGGGGAGACCTGCGGTCGCGTTGCGTGGCTCGGTCGGAGACCGGCCACAACGGAAGAAATTGACGACGGCCGAAGGCCGGATGGCGTCAATTTGCAATTTGCAATTTTCATTGGCCAATTTTCAATTTCTCCAATGTTCGGCGCTGGTCTCCTGACCACGCCGCAGGCCCGACCGAAGGTCTCCCGCGCGCGACGAACGTTGCCGGTTGTGTAGGCGGGTTTCTCCGAAACCCGCGTGAGTTGGCTTCCACCTGCTCAAAGTTATTGTGCTAGAATCCTGAAATGAGCGAAGGTCGCCGCCCGAAAATCGACGGCATCACGGTTGGCCGGACCGTAGCCGATCGTCGTGCGGGCACGGCTCTGGTTGTTGAGCATCCGGTTTCTGCGCGAATCCTACACGAACGTGTTCGCGTAGGACTTCGCGCGACTGCGACGGTCGCATTCGCCCGTGGCCATTTTCCGCCCCCGTCTGCTTGAATGGACCACCCCTTTTCCCTCAGTTGGGGATCGCCGATCGGCGCAGCGGCCTGAAGCTTTTTTGGAGTCCTTCGGCAGCGCCGATAAATCCCCACGAGCGCAGCCGCGCAGTCGCCCGCGTACCCGCCCAACGCATGGCTTCATTCGCGGCACCGCGCGCCGAGAGCGTCGCGCAGACATCACGCGCCTCAAGTTGCTGCAAAAGTTCGTCATTAAGCCCATCGAATGCGCTGTCAATTTCTGCGAGCGCATCGCGAAGACCACTTTGATCGTCCGCCGCGGCGCAGCAGGCAGCGATGCCCGCCCAAATGTGAAGTTGATTCGATGCGTTCGCAAGCTCGCCGCCGGCGGAATTCGCCTTGCGCAGCAGAGCCTCGGTTTGCTGCACGTCGAGAACGCGATCGTAGAGGTCAACCAGCATATCCAATATGCCGCGGTAACGGTCCGACTCGTCCGAAAAGAACAACTCCACAGCCGCACCGACAGCCGCGCGCGCGAGGATCGGCTCCCCATCTTTCAGAGCGCGGTACGCTCGCAAAATGTGGATCTCTGTTTGCGCATTGACAGTGGAAAACGCGCCCGGCACGTTCCAAAGTCCGTCTGGCTCGCCGGCATCGTCCTGCAAGCGGGCAATAGTGAGGAGCAGCCCGTCACTGCGGTCGCCACAGGCCCTGGCGAACGCGATTGCTTGAGGCCATAGACGCCGCGCCACGAGGCTTTCAACAACAAACTTGCGCACCATGTCACCCCCCGCAATTTCCGCGAGGGTGGCAATCGCTCCGTCAATGTCGTTCGCGGACACGCGATCGATCACGATCCACACTCGAGCCCAATGCAGCCCCTGTTTCCGTTCCGGGTCGAGTTCGCGCCGCGCCGACTGTCTGATCAGATTCTCCGCCTCCAGGAATGCCTCTGCGGCCTCAGAGTTCCGCCCGGCGAGAGCCAATGCGCGCCCGACTGCCGACAGCACCGTCGCCGGCCAACGCGACTCGCCCGATCGGCGATTAAGCGTTTTTGCGGCCTCAACGATATCGGAGAACGATTTGAAATGCGCAGTCGCTCGCGCCTCGACGATCGCCAGCATGGCTAAGAAGGCCTCGTTCGGGTCCGATTCATGTGCCGCTTCCTCAAAGGCTTCCGAAAGTAAGCCTTCGACATCGCGAGTCGGGCCTTCAATCCGATAGGCGCCCGCCGCGCGTGCGAGCGCAATCGCGCGCTGACCGCTTGGCGGAATCCGCCGGGCCGCCTGAATCGCCCCTCCGGCTTCACCAATCGAGATCTGGAGGTCTATGACGCGCCGCATCGACATGTTCCGTTGGAGGCCATCTTCGATTCGTGCGATGGTTCGCGCGGCGGCATCACGTTCTCCGGACGTCCATTGTGCAATTGCAAGCCCGGCGAGGCTTTCGTCTCCTTCGCTTTTTGCCGATGCCAGGGCCGCAATCAAACGCTCGGCTCCCTGCAGTTTCCCAGCCTTGAGCAGGCAGCCCACGGCGCGGGGCAAGAGCAGCCCACTCGAAACATCGTCCCGCGCGACGAGGTCCAGCCGTCCAATCTCAATCACGCGGTCAACGTTTCCTTCGGCGGCAAATGCTTCGGCAACCCTACGGAGCGCCTCGGCCTTTGGCTGGAGCACATCGTGCGTAAGCGCATCGCCGCCACGGTCCGGAATCAATAATGCTGTTCGATAGGCTTCTTCAGTGCGGCTGGCATTAATCCACAGCGCGACGATTTCGACGAGCCCGAAAGTTTGCTCATTAATTTCCGGAATGGTTTTGACCTCGGCGAGCGCACGTTCAACGGAGGCGTCGATAGGTCTTCGCACTTCGGCGGGCTCGGCAGCGTTCGAACATTCGCACATGATTGCCGTCATGCCAATCACACTTGAAATCAGCCGGCATCGCAGAATACTACGCATGGGCAGACCCTCGTTCGGAGCAAACGGATTGTTCGGCGCGCTTCAGACTTGCATCGCATGCTGGAGCATGAGGCCGGTGGCTGGGGGCTCATCGCTGGCAACGAGGCACTCTTGGTCGATCCGAACTCTTGCGAGTTCAGCTACATTCCGGCCAGTTCCGCTACGCCATGATTTGCGCGATCGGCTTGCCGAAGTCGACTTCCAGCCGCTTGCGGCCGGGAATTTCCAGCTTGTGCGCATCGAGGCCCAAAAGCGCCAAAACCGTGGCGTGAATGTCGGTGACGTAATGGCGGTTTTCGGCGGCGTGAAAGCCCAATTCATCGGTGGCCCCGTGGACCACGCCCGGTTTGATGCCGCCGCCGGCCATCATGACTGAGAATCCGTACGGATGATGATCGCGGCCGTCGGCGCCTTGCGCGCCAGGCGTCCTGCCGAATTCGGTTCCCAGTACGATCAGCGTGTCGGCGAGCATGCCCCGCTGCTTGAGGTCTTTAATCAGTCCCGCCAGCGGCAGGTCGACCTGGGCGCACAAGGCGCTGTGCCCGCCTTTGAGATTGCTGTGCGCGTCCCACGCGCCGGCGCCGCCGTTGGAACCGTGAAAAATCTGTACGAATCGCGTTCCCCGTTCGACGAGCCGCCGGGCGATCAGACATTGCCGGCCGAAGGTTTCGGTTGTGGGGCTCTCCAGCCCATAGAGCGTCCGAGTGGCCTCTGTTTCGTCTGCGCAATCAACGACCTCGGGGATCGCCGCCTGCATGCGAAACGCCAGCTCGTAGGCCTTGATCCGCGCGGCAAGGCCGCGGTCGTCGGGATATTCGACTCCCGCCAGGCGATTGAGACGGCCCAGAAGCGCGAACTCGGCCTCTTGTTCTTCGCGGTAGACATCAGGCCCCGGGCCGGCAAATGGCAGCGGATTTTTCGGATCGGCCGAAAGCTGCACCCCCGCGTGCTCGGGTCCCAGATAGTTGGCGCCGTGGGCGCCGACGCCTCCGCAGCAGTCGGCGATCGGCGTGCCCATCACGGCAAACTGCGGCAGGTTTTCGTTGAGCGTTCCCAGGCCGTAATGAATCCACGAGCCGATCGTGGGAAACTGCCCTTCCAGCGCGTGCCGCCCGGTGTGGAATTGAAGCTGCGCCCCGTGGTCGTTGTCGGTCGTCCACATCGAGCGAACGATGGCCAGGTCGTCGACGCAAGTGGCCAACTGCGACCACCAATCGCTCATTTCGATGCCCGACTGGCCGTACTTCTTGTAGCCGACCTGCAAAGGATAGATGGCCGGATAGACCTTGTGATTGCCGGCGACGAACTCGCGCAGGTTCTTTTTGAGAAACGGCGAATCGAGAACCGATTTGAACGGCGATTCGGCGATCGTCTTGCCCGCAAATTGCGTGAGAGCCGGCTTGGGATCGAAGCTCTCGACGTGACTCATCCCTCCCACGAGAAAGACCCAGATCACGCTCTTGGCTTTGGGTTCGGCATGCGGCTTGCCGTCGGGGGGCTGCCCGAGCTGCGATTGTTCGCCGCGCGTCACCCCCTCGCCCGCCAGCATCGTTCCCAACACCAGCCCAGTGAAACCCATTCCCACGTCGGCAAGGAATGTGCGCCGACCGGTCAACGTGTCGCCTGCGCACGATTCGCCGGCCACACGGCACGCGCCGTGGTCCGCCGATGCCTGCTGGGGACGCTGGACATTGGTGCGAGCCGAAGCGGGAGGTTGCAGACCATTCATGAAACGATTGATCCGTCGTATGGCGAGACTGGAAGACTACGCGATGATTTCCCGGATAGGTTTGCCAAAGTCGACTTCCAGCCGCTTGCGCCCGGGGATTTCCAATTTATGCGCATCGAGGCCAAGTTGATGCAAGACGGTGGCGTGCACGTCGGTGACGTAATGCCTGTTCTCGACGGCATGAAAGCCCAGCTCATCGGTGGCGCCGTGCGCGAGGCCGCCTTTAAGTCCCCCGCCGGCCAGCACAACCGAAAAGCCGTAAGG
>DATGKC010000394.1:0-2558 GCA_035294845.1 Planctomycetaceae bacterium
TGAACTGGTCCCAGCCCACACCGTTGACCAGCACGTCGACGGTGCCGTGTTTGTCGGTCGCCGCCTTGAACATCGCCTTGACTTGATCGATATCGGTCACGTCGGTCCTGATGGCCTGGACGCTTGCCGCGCCTTTCTGTCTGGCCAACTCGGACACCTTTTCGGCCTGCTCGTCGTCGAGGTCCCCAATGGTGACATGGGCGCCCTCGACCGCGAAGCCGAGCACGATGGCGCGGCCGATATTGGAACTGCCGCCAGTGACCACAACCGACTTGCCCTTCAGATTCAGATCCATATTGGCATTCCCTGTGTTAAAATTGAACTAGAGCTGCCGGTCTGGCTCAACGACTACGACAATTGCATTGCGTTCGACGGTTTCGCCCGCCCGGCAATTGACCGCGGTGACCACGCCGTCAGTTTCGCTGCTGATGCGCAGCTCCATTTTCATGGATTCCAGGATCGCGGCGACGTCGCCCGCCTTGACCCTGTCGCCGATCGCGACGTTGACTTTCAGGATCATCCCCATCATCGGCGCGCGAAGTTCGCCGCTCGTTTCTGAGGTCGCGCTGATGTAGGTAAGATAGGGAATGGCAGTCAGAGCGTGGACGCCGCGGAGATCGTGGACGAACACCGTCTGATCATGCTGATAAATCCGCACCGTCTCGCGGCGAGCTCCGATGATTGCGGTGAAGCTGTCATTTCCAAGCGGGATCAATCTGACCAGCCGCTTGTCATCATCGATGCCGACCATCATGGCACCATCGGGCTGCCGCGGAGCAAATCTGATCTCGGCGCTCACCCCCGCTGCCTCGAGATGCAATATCGGGATCGGCGACAGCCCGTCACCGCTGTCTGCCATTTGCCATCCGATCATCTCGCGCGACTGCCATGGGCTATGGCCCGCAGGCTGGCGCTGCCTGACCATCCAGAAGTAGGCTCCCAACGCGAGCGCTTCGATGTCCGCACCCTTTGCCCTGTCCACAAGCTGGTCGATTTGCTCGTCGATTAACCGGGTGTGGAAGCTAGCTGCCCGCGTCGCTGGCAGACCAATCAGGCGTTTGAGAAATGCCTGATTGGTCGTAATGCCAAATATCGAAGTTTCACCGAGCGCGCGGTCCAGCTTGTCGAGCGCCGCGTCGCGCGTTTCGGCGTGAGCGATCAACTTGGCCAGCATTGAATCATAATAGGGTGTGACGGCCGACCCGCTTTCGACGCCAGTCTCGATGCGAACGCCGTCGGCCGGAAATTTGACATAAGCGAGATCCCCGGAGCAGGGCAGAAAATTGTTGGCGGGGTCTTCCGCGCAGATTCGCGCCTCGACGGCATGGCCATCGCACCGCACCTCGCTTTGGGCAAAAGGCAATCCCTCGCCGGCGGCTATGCGTAGCATTGTCTCGACAATATCGATGCCTGTCACCATTTCGGTAACCGGGTGCTCGACCTGGAGGCGCGGGTTCACTTCCAGAAAATAATAAATGTTTTCGCTCAGGATGAATTCGACGGTGCCGACGCCGCGATAGTTCAGTCGCTCACCGAGCCTGACCGAGTCGGCGAGCATTCTCTCGCGAAGCGTCGTGGAAAGATTGGCCGCAGGGGCTTCCTCGATCAGCTTCTGGTGACGACGCTGCAGTGAACATTCACGCTCGAACAGATGAATCACGCTGCCCTCGCCGTCGCCAACGATCTGTACTTCGATATGGCGCCCGCGTTCGACGAGCTTTTCGACAATCAGTCCGGAATAGCCGAACGAATTCTTTGCCTCGCGCATCGCCGAGTCGATCTCACCGGCAAGGCCATCGAGATGCGTGACGGCACGCATTCCTCTTCCACCACCTCCCGCCGCGGCCTTCAGCATCACCGGAAGCCCCAGTTCACGCACGATTCCGGCGATCTCGCGGGCATCTTCGCTGGGCTTCTTGCTGCCGGGAACAGTCGGTAAACCCGCCGCTTCGGCCTCGCACTTGGCGGAAGCCTTGTCCCCGAGCCGTTCGATGGTCTCGGGCGTCGGACCAATAAAGACCAGGCCGGCGGCCTCGACCGCCCGCGCGAACCCGGCATTCTCGGCGAGAAAGCCAAAACCTGGGTGAATCGCCTGCGCGCCCGATGCTTTGGCCGCGTCAATGACGGCCTCGCTCCGCAGATAGCTCTCCGACGCAGCCGCATTGCCGATTTCGAAGGACTCGCCAATCATCCTGACGTGCAAAGCCTCGGCATCGGCTGCGGAGTGGACACCGGCGACCGCAATCCCGAGTCGATGACAGGTCCGCGCAATGCGGCAGGCGATTTCACCGCGATTGGCGATCAGGATTTTCTTGAACACCGGGCCTATCCTCTGTCGTCACATTCTGAACACGCCAAATTCGGTGTCCTGCTGCGGCAGCCGGCCGGCAAGATCGAGTAGCAGGGCCATCACATTGCGGGTTTCGAGCGGATCGATCACCATGTCGCACCAGGTGTGACGCGCATAATTATAGGCGTTGGCGAAATCCTCGAAGGTCTTGCGCACCGGCGCCCGGTAGGCCTCGCGCTCCTCGTCGGTCCAACTGGTGCCGTCGCGC
>DATGKC010000395.1:0-11748 GCA_035294845.1 Planctomycetaceae bacterium
CGTGAACTCCCCCAGGTCCTGGTGCCAGAGCTGCTGTCCCGAGAAATCGAAACACACCAGGCCACTGTTTCCGAAGAAGGCAATCACTCTTTGGCCGTCGGTCGCCGGCGTCGATGAGGCGTACGAGTTTTTCCAGTAGACCTTTTCTTGCTTGGCGGCTTTCGGAGCCGCTTGCTTCCACAAGAGTTCGCCGCTTCCCCGGTCAAAACACAAGAGCAATCGCTCGGTCCCGTCGTCGCTGGCCGTGGTGACGAATATCTTCTGGTCCCAGATGACGGGCGAGCCGTTGCCGCGCCCGGGAACCTCGCTTTTCCAAACGACGTTTTCGGTATCGCTCCAGCTCATCGGGAAATCGGCCTGGAGCGCCGTTCCCTGGCCGGTCGGGCCGCGGAATCGGGGCCACTGCCGCTCGGCCCCCGCGGCCGGCATTACGGCTCGAAGAGAAACTGCGGCAGCGGCGTTTTTGACGCCGGCCGCCGTTCCGGCCGCCAGGAGGTCGATCTTTTCTCCCTTGTCGAACGGCGGCTCGACCCCCCGTTTTTTATAGGCCGAGCGCATGAGATCGAGAAAACCCTCGGCGATTTTCAATCGTCGCTCGTAGGCCGCCTTCAATTTCGGATCGGCCAGGACCTTGTCTTTGCCGCCGTGCTGTTGGAGAAACACCTCGTAATTGTCGGCGGTCGCGATACGTCGCCATTCGGCCTCGAGGTCGGTGGGAATCATCGTGGCCAGGACTTCGGCGTATTCTTTGCTGGTCAGGTCGCGTTCGAGCAAACGCAGCGTGAGCCCGAGGGGATAGGCGTCGGCCCGTGATTGCGGCGCGTCGTGGGCCGGCGAGCGAACAACGACCGGTGAAAATGCCAGAGCGCAAAGAGCGATGAGGGGAAAAACGATTCTGACGCGGGCGGGCATCTGGCGGGCTCTCGGAATGCGAATTCGGGCGGGAAATTCGTGGCCCTTTGATTGTGGCGGCCGCATGGAAAGTCTGCAACCGCCGCGAAGGCAATTTCGCCACGTGCATGCCGCCGGGTCGCCCGGCCGCGTGCGCTTGGCACCGGCCGGGTCTCGCGAGCGACAAGAGGCCGCGCCATGCGGGTTCAATTTGTCGTAGTCATCACGCTCCGTCGTGATGAGTCTCGGCGCCATCCTGCGCAATTTGCGGCCACGCACCAGGAAGTTCTCCATTTGCGAGTTTTTTTGTTTGAATGATTGCAATATGTCGGCGCGGCACGGCACGACCGGCGGAGCGTCATTCTGCGACGAGCGCGAACGGCGGGGCCTCCTGTTCCTGCGGAACCCGGCCGCCCTCCGGGACGGCCGGGCCACCCGACTTGTCCAATCTCCAATTTGCAATGGCTAATTTGCAATGGCCAATTTGCAATTTCCCGTGACCGCACGTCCGTTGCATCGCCGATTCCACCGTGCGAAACTTCATACAAAACGCGGTGTTCATTCCTTGCAGGTCAACTCTCCGGAGACTCTTCCAATGAAACGCCTGCTGCTTTCGCCCGTCGTGTTCGCCCTGCTCGTCGTTCCCGCGTTTGCCGGCGATTGGCCGCAGTTTCGTGGCGAGAACGGCGCAGCAATCAGCGATGACCCCGCGTTCCCCGAAAAATGGGATGCGGAAAACAATCTGGTCTGGAAAGCAAAGCTTCCCGCCCCCGGAGCGTCCAGCCCGATCGTTTGGAAAGATCGCGTCTATATCACGTCGTACAGCGGTTACGGCGCGAGCGCGCAAGACCCAGGTCGTCCAAGCGACCTCGTGCGGCACCTCACCTGCGTCGACCGCAAGCAGGGCCAGGTGCTGTGGACGAAGGACGTGCGCTCGCAAGCCCCCGAAGCCAACTATCAGGGATTCATGCAGCAACATGGATATGCTTCGAATACGCCGGCCACCGACGGCAAACGCTTGTATGTCTTTCTGGGATCGGCAGGCGTCTTCGCTTTCGATCTGGAGGGGAACGAAATCTGGAGACAATCGGTGGGAACCGGAACACACAACTGGGGGTCGGCCAGCTCAGTGCGGCTGTACGACGACCTGGTCATCGTCAACGCGGCCGTCGAATCGAGCGCGATCGTAGCCCTCAAAAAGAATGACGGAACGGAAGCCTGGAAGTTCGCAGTGCCGCAGCGCACCTGGAGCACTCCCGCGCTTGTCGAATCCGGCGGCGGCAAGCACGAGCTGGTCGTGAGCGCCGAGGGGCGCATTTTCGGACTCGATCCGAAAACCGGAAAGGA
Organism: Planctomycetaceae bacterium; assembly: GCA_035294845.1. Classification (GTDB taxonomy): domain Bacteria; phylum Planctomycetota; class Planctomycetia; order Planctomycetales; family Planctomycetaceae; genus JACQFH01. Next base: position 2,239 of record DATGKC010000395.1, read on the forward strand.
ACTTTGGTCCTGCGAGGGAATTCCGGATTACATTTGCCCGAGCGCGATTCCCGGCAAAGGAGTGGCTTACGTCACGGGAGGGCGGCGGAGCATGATCGTCGCCGTGAAAGCGGGGGGCGCGGGCGACGTAAGCGCCAGCCACGTGCTGTGGCGGGCAAAGGTCGGCGCCAATGTGCCGACGCCGGTCTTATACCAGGGCCATCTCTTCGGCGTGAGCGACCCCGGCATCGCTTTTTGCGTCGACGCCCAGGCGGGCCACGTCGTTTATCAGGAACGGCTCAAGGCCGATGAGATCGCAGTTCGGCCCGCGGCCTTCCAACAGGGGAGAAAAAGGGGCCGGCGCGGGGGCGGCGGCTTCGACGGCGGCCTCAAGCTCTACGCTTCGGCGGTCGCCGCCGATGGCAAAATCTTTGCCGTCAGCCGCGGCCACGGCGTTTTCGTGCTCGCCGCGAAACCGGCGCTGGAGCTTCTGGCCCGCAATCGGCTCGACTCCGACAACGGCCCCTTCGACGCCACGCCGGCGCTCGCCAGCGGTCAAATCTTTTTGCGGTCGAACGAGTACCTGTATTGCATTGGAAAAAAGAACTGAGCGCGTCGCCTCACAGCCGCCCGCTGCGGAACACGCCATAGATCAGCCAGATGCCCAAGAGGCTCGAAAGTACGAAGGTGGGGACGCTGATCCACCAGGCGGCCACTCCCGCCGAGCGGATGACGAGGGCCGAGGCCACGATCAAGGACGACATCACCAGCCCGATCACCACCCGGTTGCTCGACCGATCGAGCTCGCTGATCAAGCGGTCGAGGTGCTGGTGTTCCAAGTGAATCCGCAGGTCGTCCTGGCTCAGTTTTTCGAGCGTTCTTCCGACGTGCACGGGCAGATTGTGCAGCACGCCCAACAACATGCGGGCGTCGGCGATGAAACGCCCGGCGACACGCTGCGGATTGTACCGCTCGCGGACGAGCCGCTCGATCATCGGGGCCAGGTGAGCCGCCAGGTTGAAGTTGGGATCCAGCTCGGCCCCAACTCCTTCCAGAGTGATGATGGCACGAATCAAGAGCATCAGGTCGGCCGGGTAGCGGATGCCGTGGCTTGCGAGAATGTTGACGAAATCGGTCAGCAGGTTGCCCACGTTCATTTCTTCGAGAGGCACGCCATAGTAACTTTCGATGAAGTCGCGCACGTCGCTTTGCAAGAGGGGCCGATCGACCGGGCGGAAGGGTTTGCCGATGAGCAGCAGTTGATCGACGCAGCTCCGCACGTTTCCCTGCGTGATCGCCATGAACAGGTCGATCAGTTGTTCGCGCTTATCGTCGTCGAGCCGGCCCACCATGCCGTAGTCGATCAGCCCGATCACGCCGCTGGAGAGGACGCGGATGTTTCCCGGATGCGGGTCGCCGTGAAAGAAACCGAACTCGAACGCCATTTTCATGAAGATGCGCGCGCCGTTGGCGGCGATTTCCGCCGGCGAGAGCCCCGCGGCCACCAGCGCCTGCCGGTCGCCGATCTTGAGTCCGTCGACGAACTCCATGGTGACGACTGCCTCGGTCGTCAAGTTCCAGCACACGGCGGGGATGAACAGCGTGGCATCGGTTCGAAACAGGCGCCGAAACTCGTCGATCGTTCGTCCTTCGCGGGCGAAATTGATCTCGCGCCGGATCGCCCGCGCAAATTGGTTGACCAGCCCCACCGGGTCGAAAATCTCCGCCTCGGGAAGGTGCCGCTCGATCAGAATCGCCAGATCGGCCATCAGCGAGAGATCGCGTTCGACATCGCGAACGACGTTCGGGCGGCGGATTTTCACTGCCAAAGCGCGGCCGTCGAGATGCACGGCGCGGTGCACCTGGGCCAACGATCCGGCTGCCACCGGTTCCGGATCGAATCGGGCGAACAGCTTCGAGACCGGCGCCCCCAGCTCCGTTTCCAGAATGCGAATCGCCTCGGCCGCGGGAAACGGGGGGACCTGCTCTTGAAGTTTTTCGAGCTCGGCGACGATGGGAGCGGGAACCAGGTCGGGCCGCGTGCTGATCACCTGCCCGAACTTGACGAACGTGGGGCCCAGCTCTTCCAGCGCCTGACGGATGCGCTGCGCGACCGTGAGCCGCGGCGCAGGCTCCGGCCGCCGGAGAACGACTCGCCGCCACCAGCGCATGTAACGCATCAGCCGGAGCCGCTCGACGACATCGCCAAACCCGTGGTTGAGCAGGATCGTGACGATTTCGCGCGTGCGGCCGAGGTTGCGGAAAAACTTGATGGGCGAAAGAGTCAACGGCGGAAGCTCGCTGCGGAAACGGCGGTCCGGGTTACGATGAATTCGAGGCTCGGGTCGAGTTGCGTCCACAGTATCAGAAAGGCTTCATGACTTCGCGGTATTGAGTAAAGTAGTCATCACGCTCCGTCGTGATGAGTCTCGGCGGCTACGCGCGCAGGTTTCGCCGACGAGCGGAGACGGGCATTCTGTGCTTTGAAATAAGGACATGTTGAAGACGCGCTGGTTATTGTTCGACTTTTTATCTCTGTGCCTCTGTGACTCTGTGGTTCCTTCGTCTTCGTCGGCGTTTGCATTGCGGTTACGCGCGGATTTGCAAATTGACCCACGTGGTGTTTGGAGTACAGACAAAAAGACAGGCGGCGGCTCTACGCCGCGCGGTCGGTGTTCTCAAGCCGATTTCGCGGCCGGGCGGCGCGCGAGAATTCGCATGACGGCGTTCCAGACTCGTTCGACGGGAAGTTCAGCCAGACACGCCAGATGCGCGGGGCCCCGGTGCGGACACCTTTTGTAATAGCTTGCCGCGCACGGAACGCCGGTTGAAATCAATTCGTGTTTTGTCCCCTCCGGCCCGGACAGATTAGGGCTGGTGCAGGTGAAAATTCCTACAACCGGCGTGCCGAGCGCGGCCGCAAGATGCATGGGCCCGGAGTCGTTCGAGACAACCAGGTCGACAGCGCCCAGCAAGGCGGCAAGCTGCTTGAGCGTCGTTTGACCTGCCAGGTTGATCGCCGGCTGCGTTCGAGTTTGCATCGCGTCGATGAGTCGATCTGCCAATGCTCTGTCGGCTGCCGATCCCACGATGATCACCGATCCTTCGAACCGTCGTGCAATCTCGGCGAATTTGTCCACCGGCCAGCGCTTTGTCTCCCAGCCGGCGCTGTGGTGTATGGCCAGAATCGGTCTGGCGAGAGAGCTTAAACGCTCGACGAGCCATAAGCGCTCGGCCAGAGTTGTGGGGACGACGGCGAGCCGGGGATGATCGGCCATCCCCAGCGCCTCGGCCAATCGCCAATATCGGATGTGGGCGGGAACGCTGTGGCTTGAATCGGAGACCACGCAGTTATACGCCAGGCTCGCGCCCTCGCGCGACGATTCGAGACCGATGCGCGTATTCGCGCCGGTGGCTACGGTCATGACGGCAGTGCGAAAAAGTCCCTGAAGGTCGCACACCAGATCGAATCGCCGACGCCGCAGCGTGGCCAATAGGTTGACGAATTCGTTCCAACTCCCCTTGCGATGAAATGGAATGATCTCGGTCAGATCGGGGTGGCCGGTCACGAGCTCGGCGAAGTCCCGGCGAATGACCCACGAGACGGTTGCCGTTGGGAACCGCTGCCGCAGCATTCCCAACAGCGGCAACATTTGCACTACGTCGCCCAGCGCGCTGGGCTTGATCAGGCAAATTCGACGAGCGTCGATTTCGAGCAATCGCGTGCAGGGAATGCGGAACGGCATGGGGGCGGGATGATAGCCACAGGCCACAAAACGTCACAAGAGAGACCTGCCTTCCTGTCTTCCGCAAACATCCCAGTCTCGCATTTTTATTTTAGCCGTTCTGCTCACCACCGGGTGCTTGACATGTCGGGGCTCAGCCGCGACAGTACGCACTGCGTTTTTGGCTGGGGCCTGACGCTCGTTGTGGGACAGTGCGGGTAGAATAAGACGACTTCGAATGAACTCGACGTCCGAGCGCCCACGACTCGGAGAAGGAGCTCCCCAGCTTTATGCAGACGCAAATGAGTGCGCTGATCTTATTGGCCGCGTTAAGCGGCGGCACCCGCGAAGCCACGACATACGACAATTACAAAGAGGCGTAGCGGGCCGGCCGGTCGCTGCACCTTCCGGTGCTCGTGATCCTGAACCCCGGCGCCGATTCCGGCGTTCCCGCAGTCGACGTCCAGATGCTCCGCCGCACCAGTCACCGGCGTGAATTGCTTGCCAATTATGCAGTCGCGGTGATCGACACATCGACACCAGAGGGGCAGGCCGAACACAAGCTCTTCAATTCGCCGCAGGTCCCGCGCGTTTCAGTTCTCGACAAACAGCAGAAATGGCAGGTCTACCGGACCAGCCTCGCGCTGGTCGCCGAAGACTGGAACCTCGTGCTTGAGAAATTCCAAAAGGGGGACCCGCCCGTCCTGCGTCCGGCCCCGGCGCAGTGCCTGACCTGAAGGTGAAGCACCGCGATCGCCCGTGCGGCGATCTAACGAGCCGTCAGGAATTTATAGACAGTCACCTGCCGATAGCTTTGCCTGGGGCGAAGCACCGTCGAGGGAAATGCCGGCTGATTGGGAGAATCGGGATAGTGCTGCGTTTCCAGGCAAAAGGCGGAATGCTGCTTGAACCCGCCATTCTTTGAATCGCCATCCAGGTAGTTGCTCGTATAAAGTTGCATGGCCGGTTCGGTGGTGTAGACCTCCATGATCCGCCCGCTTCCAGGTTCTTCGACGCGAGCGGCCAATGCCAGTTCACCTTTTGAACCGCGGAGCACGTAGCAGTGGTCGTAACCGCCGGGTGCGGGCACTCCCTTTTTCGTCTCGGCGAAACGCGAGCCGATCTCACGGAGCTCTCGGAAATCCATGTACGTCACCTCGACCGACGCAAGCTTTCCCGTCGGGATGATTCCATCGCCGACCGGCAGAAAATGGTCGGCGGCGATCAGCAACTTGTGACCGAGAATGTCGCCGCTTCCTGCGCCGGCCAGGTTCCAGTAGGCATGATTGGTCAGGTTGAGAACCGTCGGCTTGTCGGTGGTCGCCGAATATTCGAGCCGCAGCTCGTTCATTTCGGTCAGCGAGTACGTCACCGTCACGTCCAAAGTTCCGGGATATCCCTCATCGCCGTCAGGGCTGCGGAGCGTGAACTTGACTCCTACCGCATCCCGAGTGCGAACTTCTTCGGCCTTCCAAACGTGGCGATCAAAGCCTTTGACGCCGCCGTGCAGATGGTTTTCGCCGATGTTGGCCGCCAGCCGATGCGGCGTTCCGTCGAGCGTAAATGTCGCCTTTGCGATGCGATTGGCATACCGGCCCGTGGTGCAGCCGAAGTATGCGGTGTGTGCCCCGTATTTCTCAGCCGAGTCCAGACTCAAGGTCACGTTGGACATTTTCCCGTCACGATCGGGCATGTCGAGCGCGACCAGCCGAGCGCCGTAGTCGGTCACGCTCATGGTAGAGCCGCGAGCGTTCGAGCACACGAATAGCCTCGTGGGCCTTCCATCGGGCGCCATTCCAAAGGGCCGCTGCGTCACGGTGCGTTCCTTCTGATCGTTTGCGCGATCGGCATTGAGCGAGCCCTGAATGAAGACGACGAACAAGGCGCCTCGAATCAACGCGCGAACGACCTTCGCAACGTTCAATCCGCCTCGCGTTCCGGCGACCATTTTTCATCTCTGGGGAAAGCCGCATGGTACACGGCCAAGCGGCAACCGGCAATCGGTGGCGGTGTACGGTTGCGCTCGATTTTCAGCGCTGATCGCACTTTCGGCCGGGCGCGCGGAATTGACGCAGTCAGAGCGCGGTCCTCCCTCCAAGTGCTCATCTAGATCTAGAGCGCGGAGAATGACCATTTGGCCATATAAAATAGTCTTATTTCAGGAAATAAGACTAAAATGCACTGGAAGTCTGAGCTTGTGAACGGTACGGAGGCGCACACCCGAAAGGAACCATTGGTCGCCGGACCAGAATTGGCGAACGGTGGCGTCGCAGGTTGGGAAACCTATGCCACTGTGGGGTAGGTTTTCCAACCTGCCCGTCAAATGCACGGGTGCACTTCGCGACTCCAAGCTCCGAGTCATGACGTCAACCGGCACGGCGCTGTTGATGGGCGGGACAACCACATCTCACGAGCGCATGGCTCCAACTTGGGAACCAGGCGCAAATTGGCTAACATCGGGTCATGAGCACCGACACGGCTTTTCAGATCGCGACGTCGAGCATTCGATTCGGCACTGGAGTCACGCGCGAAGTGGGGATGGACCTGGCCGAGATCGGCGCTCGCCGGGTCATGCTGGTGATCGATCGCACCCTGGTCGATCTCCCGACCGGCGGGGCAGTGCTCGATTCGCTGCGCGCGAGCCGAATCGACTTCGTGCTGTACGACCAGGTGCGGGTCGAGCCGAGCGATGCCAGTTTTCAAGCGGCTGCAAAAGTGGCCGTCGCCGAACGGGTCGATGCGTTCGTTGCCGTGGGAGGGGGAAGCACGATCGATACGGCCAAGGCGGCCAATCTTTATGCGACGCACCCGGCCGACTTCCTGGAATATGTGAATGCGCCCATCGGGCGGGGAAGGCCCGTACCGGGCCCGCTGAAACCGCTCGTGGCCATTCCCACGACCGCCGGCACGGGGAGCGAGACGACGGGAGTCGCCATTTTCGACATGCTCGAGCGCAAAATGAAAACCGGCATCGCGCACCGCCATCTTAAGCCCACGCTGGGATTGGTCGATCCCGACAATACGCGGACCCAGCCGAGCGCGGTCGCCGCCTCGGCCGGCCTTGACGTTCTCAGCCATGCCCTCGAATCGTACACCGCGCTGCCGTTCAACCAACGTCCGATGCCGGCTCGACCGCTGGAGCGCCCGGCGTACCAGGGCTCGAACCCGATCAGCGATATCTGGTCGCTGCGGGCGCTCGAAATCGTCGCCGAATTCCTGATCCGCGCGGTCGCCGACGCCTCAGACGATGAAGCGCGCTCTCAAATGCTGCTGGCCGCCGCCATGGCGGGCATCGGCTTCGGAAACGCCGGAGTCCATCTGCCGCACGGCATGTCTTATCCCGTCGCGGGCCTCGTGCGCGATTTTCAGCCGCCGGGATACCGCGTCGATCACCCGATGGTCCCCCACGGCATTTCGGTGATCCTCAATACGCCGGCGGTCGTGCGGTTTACGGCAACGTCGTGTGCCGAGCGCCATCTGCGCGCCGCCAGAGCACTCGGGGCCGACGTCTCGGGCGCCGATCCGGCAGACGCCGGAAAGATCCTCGCCGATCGAGTGATTGCGTTCATGCGGCGCTTGAACGTGCCCAACGGACTGTCGGCTGTCGGTTATACCGAGGCCGACATTCCAGCGCTCGTAGAAGGCACCTTGCCGCAGCACCGTGTGACGAAGCTGTCTCCACGCCCGGCCGGCGAAGTCGAGCTGGAGTACCTGTTCCGCGAATCGCTCACGATTTGGTGATCGTGCCACGTTTGGGTCTATTCTGCGCACAAAAAAAGCCCACGGGATGTTCCCGTGGGCTCTCGCAGTGATCGGCGCTTGTTCGCTACAGCGATTACCGCTTGTTGCGCTCCGCGGCCTGGGCAATCTCCGGAAATGCCGGGCCGCTTATCGTCTTTGATTTCTTACGGGCCACCCAACGGCCGATTGGGCGGGTTTCCCGCGTCGCGATTTCTTCATCATCGGCCGATGCTCGCGCGGCAGGAGCCGCGTCTTCGTCGATCGAAGTGGGAACCTTGATCGATCCGTGATCGGGGCGCGTGGAATTCGCCTTCGATTTTTTGCTGGAATCCGAATCGCGGCTCTCGAACGTATCGTCGTCTCCATTCAAATCATCGGCGGGACGCCGCGCCATGCGCTCGGGAGAAGACCCTTTCCCACCGTTCTTGGGAAGAATGGCAGTGGCCGCGCCTGTGGGAGTCGGTTGCAGCGCCGTCGTAGTCGAGGGGGATGCCGCCGGTATGCCATAGGCCAGGCTGCTGCCCATCGGCACCGTCTTGAACACGGTCACAGGACGCTGCGTGACGATTTCCTGGGCGACCATCTTGACGGTATTCACCGCCACTTTGCGGGTGGTGGTGACTGGAATCATCTTGGCCACCTGATAATTGATCGTTTGCGTGCCGCGCACGGCGATCTGTCTCGTCACGGGCACTTGCTCGGCGACCACGTTGGGAACATACATTCGCTCGGACCAGACCTTTGGAGTAAAGGCCATCCGCAGGCTGTAGCTGGTGCGGTTGAGAAATCCGAACAGGTCGGGGCGGTTGTCGTATTGGCAAGGGTGCATCATCGGCCGCTCGTGGTACTGCGTCACCCAATGGCCGCAGTCTCGCTGGATCGTCCGCATCTCGGTGACATTTTGCAGCGAGACGGTGGGAATCTCGGCCGACTTGTTTTCGACGACCTGGCGGTATTCGGTCACCGGCTGGTCGACGTAGGTGGTCTCGACGACCGGCCGCTGCACGGTCTGCCGGACTTCCTGAAGCTCGGTCACCGGCACAGTATGGTAGCAGGCCGTGACGCGGATCGGGGGGCAACAATAGCAGCACGGATTGCACGACCAGAATTGGCCGAAAGCCGTGCTTCCGGAACTGGCCGCAGCCAGAACTCCGGGCAACATCAAAATACGAAGACTCCTGGGCAACATTGGGTCATCCTCATGTGCGGGGGAAATGAAGAGACGGGGTGGAACTCAAACGCGGGAGCAACAGCCGAATGCGGAATTAGACATGAAGGGCCGCTCGCCAGGCGCGCCTGGCGATAACCCCTGGTATCCGCCGTTGGTCGTTGCGGCAGGTGATGTATCCGAAACGCCAGGATCGGTCAATACCGTTCCCGATCAGTTTTCGTCGCCGGGCGGCTCGTCGTCGGTATCGACCTTCTTTTTTGACTTCGGCTTGCCTTTTTCGTCGGGCGCCGGGAGCAACTCTTCGCCGGTGAGTTCCGAACGGCGGGCATAGGCGTTTCGAATCTCGGAGATCGGGTAGATGCGAACGACTCGATTCTTGTACGTCAATTTCCCTTCTGCATCTTTGCCCAGGTCGATGATGACCGAATCGGTGGCGAGGCCCGCATAAAGTGCGGCAAACGTCTCGGGATCGACGCCGCGGCTCGACTTCAAGTCGCTCACTGCGTTGTTGCCGCCGGAGAGCACGGCGAATGTGTTGACGCCCTTGATCGCCGAATCGTATTTGCCTTCATTGACGAGGGCGTCCATCGCCGTTTTCAGCGCGTCGGAAGCCGCCTTGATTTTTGCCTTTGTTTCGTCGGAAAGCTCCTGGCTGGCGGCGGCATCGCTGCCAGGTTTGGATTTGGCGTACTTTTTGTCGCCGCCGGCCTGTGCCAGCAGCAGGGCGGGCGAGAGAACGTTTGACGCACCGAGCGCGTACCCGATCGTCAACAAGATTACGCCGCCGGTGATTGTCGCCGTCGTCCGCATATACGACTCCTGAGAAAGTGATGTTGTGCCGGCTGCGGCAACAGCTAAAGCCGCTTTTGGTTCATAGTGGCGGCTTTTGCCCCG